>NZ_JARHUH010000007.1:0-265806 GCF_029222945.1 Paenirhodobacter sp. CAU 1674
TCGCCCGCCCCGCTGCGCGAGATGATAGCTCCGCGCGTCGGGCGATTGCTCAACCTGCGCCGATCGGCGTAAACACCAACCGGGCTCCGGTCACGGCTGGATGAAAGACCCGTGGCAGGTCAGGGCTTGTGCGCGTGGAACTGGAGAGCGCTACGAAGCATCTGGACTAAGCGTTTTTCCGCACTTGCTCTGGCCTTCGCCGCCCGCCCGCCTGTAGAGTGCGGACGGGCGATTGGTGAGGCTGGACGTGGACACGAACAAAGACCTGATGGCAAGGCGCGCGGGCGCAAACTTTTCTCTCGGTCACAAGCTGACCCGCGTTTTGTGGCAGCTTTGCTGGGCGGTTCTCGCGGCTTGGACGCCGCCGCAGATGGGGGCGTGGCGGCGCGCTTTATTACGGTTCTTCGGGGCAAAGATTGCGGCGACGGCGTCGGTGCGGGGCGGCGCGAAAATCTGGTATCCTGCAAACCTGACGATGGCGGAACATTCGGTTTTGGCCGACGGGGTGATCTGCTACAACATGGCTCCGATCAACCTTGGTGAGAAAAGCATCGTCTCGCAGCGCGCGGTGCTCTGCGGGGGCACCCATGATTTTACCCGCGCCACCAATCCGCTCATCACCCGGCCGATCGAGATCGGTGCCAATGTCTGGATCGCCTCCGAGGCCTTTGTCGGGCCCGGCGTGCGGGTGCCCGAGGGCTGCGTGATCGGGGCGCGGGCGGTGGTGACATCAAACCGTCTCGAGCCTTGGACGGTTTACGCGGGCAACCCGGCGGTGGCGTTGCGGAGGCGCGATTTCGACCCCGAAAGCTAAGCCGCGCTCAGTCTTCTCGCGGTTCGAAAACCCCTTCGCGGGCGAGCAGCTCATAGGGGCTGAGATCGGCCGCCTCGGCGCGCAGTTCCAGTTCGTAGAGTTTGGCCTCGACGAGGGTGCGATACCAGAACGCTTGCAGGAAGTGAAAGAAGAACCCCTCCTTGCCATCCAGAAAGCCGCGGCCAAGCACGTAACGATAGAAGAAATAGAGGCTCGCGCGCAGGGTGGCGGGCAGGCGGGTGTAGACCTGCTCCTTTAGCCAGCGTTTGCGCGCGGCGGCGCCCGAGAGCTTTTCCGGCGCGGCTTTGTGCCCCGCTGCGGCCTCGATGCGGGCGATCACCTCGAGAGTGGCATATCCGTTGTGCTTGGCGGTCCACCAGCTCAGATCGTTGCGGTTGTCATCGACCAGATCGCCGCCTTCGAGCACCTTGGTGCAGGGATCACGCAGCACGATGTGTTCGTCCATCCGGCGCTGTTCCATCCGCCCCTCGCCACTGCGCCACAGCCGCAAGATATGGAGCGGGTAAAAGAAGCCGTGCCGGATCGGGCGGCCTAGAAACATGATCTGGCGGCGTAGATGGAGCCCGTTCACCCCCGGTTCGGGGGCCGCAAGCCAGCGCTGAATCGCCCCCCGCAGACCTTCGTCGAGATATTCGTCGGCGTCGATGCGCAGCGTCCAGCCGGTGCGGATGTCGAGATGATCGAGCCCCCATTGGAACTGCGCCGCATGGCCGGGCCAAGGGTTCTGCACCACCTCGGCCCCCAGATCGCGGGCGATCTCGACTGTGCGATCGGTCGAGAAACTGTCGACGATGCAGATCCGTTCGGCCACGCCCTCGAGCGAGCGGATGCAGCGTTCGATGTGCATCTCCTCGTTGAAGGTCAGGATAAGGGCGGTGACGGGGGCAGTCATTTCTGTCATTTCTGTTGTGCCTTTTCCAGCACCGACAGCAGGTCGGCGGCCGCGGCTATGGGCGAGAAATGCACTTTAAAACAAGGTCTTGCGGCAGACTTCAGAGTTGCGCGCCGTTCCTCGGTCAGATCAAGGAAGCGGCGCAGAAGCGTCGTGGTGCCCTCCAGCGTATCGGGTTCGGCCAGCCCCGCGCCCGCCGCTGTCACCTCGCGCCAGATATTGACCTTGTCCGAGATCAGAACCGGCGTGCCGACCGAGAGTGCCTCGGCGACGACCAACCCGAAATTCTCTTGGTGCGAGGGCAGCACGAAGGCTGCGGCATCGCTGAAGGCCGCCGATTTGGCCGCGCCGCGCAACATGCCGGGGAAATGCACCCGCGCGGCCACGCCTTCGGTTTTGGCAAGCTGTTGCAACTCGGTCTGCCAGCCGGTGGCATCGGGCCCCGCAATGACCAGATCGGGGCAGTCGGGGCGTTGGGCAAGGCGGGCATAGGCCGCAATCAGGGTATCGACCGCCTTTTTCGGATGGATACGGCTGAGGAAAAGCCAATAGGGGCGCGCGGACCAAGCGTTGGGCAGCTTGGCGCGCCCGGCCTCTAGCGACTCGGTGTCCAGGCTTTGATCGGCCGCACAGAAGGCCACGACGCGCTCATCATAGCGGCGATGGCCGGGGAAGGCCCCCCGCGCGAGGCGTCGCTCTTCTTCGCAGGTGAACAGAACAGCTTTCGCCTCGCTGAGCATCCGACCCTGCCACAAAATCCAGTAAAGTGTCTTGACCCAATGCTTTAGCGGCTTTGTTTTGCGGAAATAGGGGTCAAGCATGCCATGCGGAAAGATCACCCAAGGCAGACCGGCCTTGCTCAGCGCAGCATAGCCCCCGATCGAGGCGTAGTTCCACAGCCCATGCACGACGGCGCAATCGCAACCCCGGGCCTGTTGCGCCACGGCGAGAGCAAAACGCGGCGTGGACTTCAAGAGCCCCCACACCGGCCCCGTGGCATGCAGCTCGAAGGGGAAATCCTGCGCCCAAGGCGCGCCTGCCGCATCCAGCGTGACGAACACGCTCTCATGTCCCGCGCGGGCATGTTCGGCCGCGACGACCTGCGCATATTCAAGCGGCCCGCCTCCGGCGGGATCGACTGAGGCGATCAGATGCAGGATACGCAAATACTATCTCCCTGCCATGTTGATGAGCCGAGCGATGCCCTCGGCAAAACGTGCGGTGTCCGCCTGCGGTGCCAACTCGAAAGCGCATGACCGCATCTCGCGCCACAAGGCTGCGTCGGTTCCCAGCCGTTGCAGGAACCATGCCATGCCTTCGGGATTGTC
Organism: Paenirhodobacter sp. CAU 1674; assembly: GCF_029222945.1. Lineage (NCBI taxonomy): Bacteria > Pseudomonadati > Pseudomonadota > Alphaproteobacteria > Rhodobacterales > Paenirhodobacter > Paenirhodobacter sp. CAU 1674. Next base: position 3,056 of record NZ_JARHUH010000007.1, read on the forward strand.
GGGTTCCACCAGAAAACCATTCCGCCCGCTGCGCAGCAGCCGGTCGCGCGCGCCCGGATTATCGGACAAGATCAGGGGCAGACCGAGCGCCAACGCTTCGGGCACCACATTGCCAAACTGATCCTCCAGGCTCGGCAACAACAAGGCCAACCCGCGTGCCAACTGCGCCGAGACCTGAGCGCTTTGCACAAAGCCGTGGAAGCACACCGCATCGCCCAGCCCAAGCTCGGCCGCCAGCGCCCGCAGACGCGCCTCCTCGGGGCCGTCGCCGAGCAGATGCAGCCGCCGCGGCGCTGGGTCGGCCACCCGATAGAGCGCAAAGGCCCGCAGCAACATGTCGAGATTCTTCTTGGGCACCAGCCGCGCCACGCACAGGAAATCGCGCTCGGCAAACCTCGGCCCCTCGTCGATCCGCGCCGCCTCGAATGGGCCATAGCCCGCCTGCGCCCGGATCCGGTCGAGCGAAACCGTGTTGTATTCCCCGGTGATCCGCGCCGCCGAAAGACCGAGGAAGCGGTAGTAATCCCTCCCCCGCACCCCAGAGCCGAGCGCGCCGTGATAGGGCAGAAAAAACGCGCTCTTGAGGGCTTCAGCGCGCGCCCGCCGCGGCTTGTCGTCGAATTTCGAACACCCCATGGCAAACACCCGGTGCCCCCGTGCCCGCGCCCAGAGTGCCCCCATCAGCACGCCCGGCTCATTGTTGTGGCACAGGAACACATCGCCGCGCCCGTGCCTGCCTAGGCCCTGCCGGATCGCCGCGAAGATCTGCCGCGCAGAGAGCGCGTCGAGCCGCGTCCCGGGATAGGCGGTGATCCACTCGAACCCCGCCGCGGTCCCGCCGGTCTCCCAGCCATAGGTGTCGCTATGCCCGCACAGCTCGAGCCCGATCACCCGGCGCGTCCCGGCAAAGTGCCGCGCGCAGGCCTCGAGCCGGTCGAGATGCAGCGGGCCGAAGTTATCCCAGAGGAGGTATAGAGGGGTCATTCCGCCGCCTTCGCATGTCGTGACCCCGTGAGCCGACGTTGCGGACCAATTTGGCCTCGATATCGAGATACATGGATCAATTCTCCGGTTCTTTCCAGCGGCACGATCGAGAACAGACAGATCATCGCGGTTATCCCGAACGGGTCACCGAAACTGAACAATTGAGGTTGCAATTGCGCGCCGACAGAGATGCCCAGCAGGATCGAAAATAGTTTGCCGCGCTCGACACCCGGCGGCAGAGCCAGAGCTTCCTGAAAGAGTGTGCCGAGCCGGAGGAAATAGTAAGTGAAGAACAGAGCTCCCCCGATAAGCCCCGTTTGAAGGAAAACGTCGAGAAATCCGTTGTGCGCGCCGAAATAGGTTCCCCTGTTCCGAAACCCGTAGCCAAAGAACGGGCTTTCGAAAAGCTGGGGAAGGAACAGAACCCATTGTTGGTCGCGCCCCGAAGCACCGCTCCCTAATCCCCGTGAGCTGTCACCTAATTTCAGCGCGAGCCCGATTGGCGAGTTTTCCGGGTCGATAGCGAGACTGAAAGCGGCGAGGAGCGCCAGCGCCGCGATGACCGTCAGCCGAAGTCGCCCGATCGCACGCCAGTTCATCGCCGAATACGACAGGTAGATCAGGACGCAAGTTACCATCGTGTAGCGGCTGCTGATGGCGAGGGCGAGGGCCAAGACCACAACAAGGACAAAGTCACGCCACCAGCGAGGCCCGAAAAGTGACAGGGCAAATGCCGCAACGCAAGAGGCGCCGAAGACATTCGGATGAATCCCGCCAAGCCAGCGGTGTTCGGGGGGGCCTAGCAAGAGGTAGGCAAGAAGGATGAACGCTACCAGAGCATAGCTCGAATAGGCCAAACCTCTTCTGAAGCGTGAGGATATGCAAGCCGAGCGTATTACGAAAACAGCGCAAATGAAAATACCCGCCTGCAACATGACGAAGGTTGATTGCAAGACCAGAGACTGCAAAAGGATGTGGAACATGAACAATGCGAGCGGCAGGTCCTTGGCAGATAGAAACTGCCTCGCAGCGGCGCGAAACCTAAAGAAAAAAAGTCCCGTTGCAGCCATCAGAACATAGACTGACGCCGCATAAACGAACGACACTTCCCCCGCGATATCGCCGGTCACGTTGCGTCGCAACGCGAGCTGGGGCAAGGTCACGGCGATAAACAGGATCGGCAACAAGAGAGCGGTGTCGAAGATCGCCGGCCGGATGGTCAGCGAAAACCGGGTCGGGCTTGTCCTCATTGTTTGATCCAGATCTGCGCAGCCACCACCACTTCAACCACCGCAGCGACAAACGCCACGAACTCCAGCCTCCCCCCCGCCACGAAAGGCGACAGCGCCACCAGCGCGTAAAGGCCGAGCACCAGCCACGCATAGTCGCTCTGCCGGTTCATGGCCAGAAGCCGCGTGCCGAGCGTCGTCCACACGCCATTGGCCAGCGCCGCAAGCCCCAGGAGCGCCAGCACCAGCCACCCCGCCTGCATCTCGCCGCCCGACAGGCGCGCCAGAAGCTGCGGCCCCCACAGCGCCAGTGCCGCCGCCGCCGGCACCATCACCGCCGCCGTCAGCGCAAGGTTGAGCCGCATCAGCCGCGCCACCAGCTGCGCGTTGCCCGCCACCAGCGCCCGCGTCAGTTCGGGCAGGCTCGCCCGTGTCAGAAGGCTCGAGAATTGCAGCGGGATACGGCTCATCAACCGCGCGGTCGCAAAGACCGCCGCCACCGCCGGACCCATCGTCCAGCCGATCGTCAGCACCACCCCCTGCAGCCCGAAGGAATTCGCCGCCGTCAGCGCGAAAGCGGCCAGCGAGGGGTGCAAAAGGCGGCGCAGCGTTGCTCGGTCAGAGGCCGCAAAGCCGATCCGGCACCACGGCTCCAGCCGGGCCAGAACGCGCGCGTAGATCACCAGCATCGCCCCCGTCGCCACGGCGCCCGCCACCGCCGCCGCCACGATCCCGCCGCCGCTTAGCGCAACGGCGATCACCACGATCCCCTGCGCCAGAAAGCCCAGATCGTTCAGCGCCGTGCCCAATGCGTATTTGTGCGTGGCCTGATAGACCACCTTGCGGATGCTCATCTGCGCGCCGAACAGCGCGCCAAGCGTCACGAAGATCGCCGTGATCGCGATGTCACCCCGCGAGGGGCCCGCCGCCGCCGAAGCGCCCGCCAGCTCCAGCCAGATCGCCAGTCCAAGCCCCACGAGGATCGCGACGCCACAGGTGACCGCCGTCAGAAACAGCCAGACGGTTTGAAAGGCGCGCAGCGCCTCGGGGCGGTCCTCCCGTGCGACCGAGCGGGTGATGTCGATCCCCGCCGCGGTGCCAAGGCCGAAATCGGACAGCGCAAGATAGGCGGGGATCGTCGAGATCATCCGCCATATCCCGAACCCGTCAAGACCCCAGGCCTTGGTCAGCACCGGAACAGAGATCAACTGGATCGCCATCGCCCAAACCTTGCCGAGCAGGTTTGCGCCGAACCCGCCGAGCAGGCGGCGCGCGACCGGGGAGGCCAGCAGATCAGTCATCGGTACCATGTCGCCTCTCGTGCGCGAGGAAGTCGGCATAGGTATCCACGATCCCGTCTCTGAGAGGGCGCGCGCGGTTCCAGCCCATCGCATGGAGCCGCCCCGAATCCATCAGCTTGCGCGGTGTGCCGTCGGGTTTGGTGGCGTCGAAGGTGAGCGTTGCTTCGTAGCCCACCACCTCGGCGATGATCTCGGCCAGTTCGCGGATTGTCACCTCGACGCCGGAGCCGACGTTGATGTGGTCATAGCCCGAATACTCTTTCAGCAGGAACACCAGCGCATCGGCCAGATCGTCGCAATGCAGGAACTCGCGCAGAGGGGTGCCCGAACCCCAGACCACCACCTCACCCGCGCCCGAAACCTTCGCCTCGTGGAACTTGCGCAAAAGCGCGGGCAGGACGTGGCTCGAATTCAGGTCGTAATTATCGCCCGGCCCGTAAAGATTGGTCGGCATCGCCGAGATCCAGTCGCGCCCGTATTGCGTGCGATAGGCCTGCGTCAGCTTGATCCCGGCGATCTTGGCGATGGCATACCATTCGTTGGTGGGCTCGAGCGGACCGGTCAGCAGCGCGTCCTCGGGGATCGGCTGCGTTGCGAGCTTTGGGTAAATGCACGACGAGCCCAGAAACAGCACCCGCTCGACATCGGCCTCATGCGCGGCTTGCAAGATATTCGCCTCGATCATCAGATTCTGATAGAGGAAATCGACCGGAAACTCGCTGTTGGCCTTGATGCCCCCCACCTTGGCTGCGGCCAGCACGATGGCATCGGGGCGGGTGGCGGCCATCCAAGCCTTCACCTGCGCCTGATCGACGAGATCGACGACCTCGCGCCCGGCCTCGATCACCTGAGCGCCCTCGGCGGCCAGACGGCGCGCCACCGCGCCCCCCACCATGCCGCGATGGCCGGCCACCCATACCCGGTTTCCAGTCAGATCGTAAGCCATCCTCACCCCTCCACGCTGACCGGCAAGTCCAACCCGTGTTCTTTCAGCAGTTTGAGTCGCTTCGCCGCCTTCAGATCCTCGGCCACCATCTCGGCGCACATTTCCTGCGCGGTGATCTCGGGCACCCAGCCCAGTTTCGCCTTCGCCTTCGCCGGATCGCCCAAAAGCGTTTCCACCTCGGCGGGGCGGAAGTAGCGCGGGTCGATGCGCATCACCACGTCGCCCACCTTCAGGGCAGGGGCCTTGTCGCCCTCGATTGCGGTCACGGTGGCGATCTCGTCGACGCCGATGCCGGTGAATTCCAGTGTCAGGCCCAGTTCAGCGGCGGTCCAGCGGATGAATTCGCGCACCTCGTATTGCTTGCCGGTCGCGATCACAAAATCCTCGGGCGCGTCTTGCTGCAGCATCATCCACTGCATCCGCACATAGTCCTTGGCATGGCCCCAGTCGCGCAAGGAGTCGATGTTGCCCATGTAAAGGCAGGGCTCCAGCCCCATCGCGATATTGCTCAGCCCCCGCGTGATCTTGCGGGTAACAAAAGTCTCGCCGCGGCGCGGACTCTCATGGTTGAAGAGAATACCGTTGCAGGCATAAATGCCATAGCTTTCGCGGTAATTCACCGTGATCCAGTAGGCATACATCTTCGCCACCGCATAGGGAGAGCGCGGGTAGAAGGGGGTGGTCTCGCGCTGCGGGATCTCCTGCACGAGGCCGTAAAGCTCCGAGGTCGAGGCCTGATAGAACCGCGTCTTCTTCTCGAGGCCCAGGAACCGGATTGCCTCCAGAAGCCGCAGCGTGCCGATGCCATCGACATCGGCGGTATACTCGGGAGCCTCGAAGCTCACCGCGACATGGCTTTGCGCGCCGAGGTTATAGACCTCGTCGGGCTCCACCTCGCGCAGGATCCGGGTCAGGTTCGAGGTGTCGGTCAAGTCGCCGTAATGCAGCTTGAAGCGCGCGTTATCGACATGCGGGTCTTCATAGATGTGGTCCACCCGGGCCGTATTGAACAGCGATGCGCGGCGCTTGATGCCATGCACTTCATAGCCCTTCGATAGCAGAAATTCCGCAAGATAAGAGCCGTCTTGCCCAGTGATGCCGGTAATCAATGCACGTTTCATGTTTTTCTCGTCGTGTTCAATTCGCTGTGGGTTACCAAACTAAACTCGTATTGTAACCGGGCCAAGATCGCGCTCATATCCCAACGCTCTTCCGCGCGACGCCGAGCTTCGGCTCCAAGCTGCGCGCGCAGGTCGGAATCGATCAGTAGCCGCTCGATTGCCGCGCTGGCCGCATCTGCATCGCCCGGTGCCACCACCAGCCCCGCGCTCTCGACTTCTGCTGCCAATGCGGTGCCTGGATCGGCGGTAGCCACGACCGGACGCCCGGAGGCCAGCATATTCGTCAGCTTGGACGGCAAAACCAGATCCGCCGCGTCTTTGATTTGCGGCAGAAGATGAATATCGGCCATGCCCACCAGATCGCTCAATTTCTCGACAGGCTGTAACGGAAAAAAACGAATATTGGGCAGGCCCTGCGCGGCCTCGATCAATTTGGCGCGCATCGGGCCATCGCCGCAGATCGCGAACGTCAGATCGGTGCGATGGGCCAGTTTGCGTGCCAGTTCCGGCAGAATCTCGAGCCCCTGCTTATTGGCGAGGTTGCCCGAATAAAGCGCCACATAAGGAGTAGTTATGGCCAGTTCGTCGCGCATCGGCGAGGGGTCTGTCAGCACCGAAACGCGGCTCAGATCGGCCCAGTTGCGCAGCTCATAGCATTTTTGTGCGGGGACGCCCTTGGCGACCAGTTTCGCCACCATCGGTCGCGAGATCGAACTGAGCCGGTCGAACCGGCGCAGCACCCATGCCTCGAAGGCCTTGGCAAGGCGGCCGATGCGGCTGTCCTCACGAAGAAGACCGGTCGCGAAGGCGGCCTCGACCTCATAATCCTGAATATGCAGCCAGCTTTTCGCGCCCGCCAGCTTCGCCGCCAGCCAGCCCAAAGGCGCAGAGACCATCGAGGGTGCGACGACAAAGACCAGATCGGGCTTTTGCGTCACCGCCTTCCAAAGCGCCACAGGCGTGGCTGTCAGTGCAAAACTAGCGTGGTGCAGCAAGCGTTTCGCGCCTGTGGGGGTGCTTGGCACATAAAGCGGACAATGCGTGACCCGCAAACCCGCGCGCGGGGTCTCGCTGCGATAGCGCAGGCCGCGCCAGTCTTCGAACACCCGCCATGCCGGGTAATAGGGCAGGGCGGTGACCACAATCACCTCATCCCCCGCAGCCGTAAGTTGTTCGGCAAGGCCCGTCGTATAGACCGCGGTCGAAATGATCTCGGGCGCGTAATTGATCCCCAATGTCAGGATTTTCATCGATCAATCCGCTCCGAACAGATCGCGCGAGTAAGATGTCGCGGATCCTTTCCGTTAGTCTCGATCATCGTCGCGGAAAATCGAGACGAGCAGTAGCCGACATGGACGAGTCCGAAAACTGCGATCTTCATGTCTTACCCCTTCGCCCCTTGAAACAGCGTTTTATGGCCCAGCAGTGGAACGAACTGCTTGGGATAGCCCTTGCGTGAAAGCGGCCACAATCGCGTGCCGGAGCCGCCACAAAGGATAGTTGGGTAAATCATCGAAGCCGCCCAAGAAATTCTAACGAAATTCTAATATTTGAGATCATACATGCTGCGCTGCCGCAATCCTTAGTTGTTGGCTAAACCAATTTTCACCATTCTTAGCGCGCGATTGAGCAAGTTTCGTGCGGTAATCCCCCCGTTTTTGCGGGGTCTTCGTCGTAGAATTTACGCGGCCATCTTCAGTTTCTGGGCGGGGGGCATCCCGCCGCGGCCCATGTTGGGCGCTCGTTGTTGTAGGACCTCAGTCACTCGGTGGCAAGCCAAACAGCAAGCCCCCCGTTCGCTTCAAACCCCACCACACGTGCGTGTGGGTCTTCGGCCAAGACCTTTTCCATCGCGGCAATGAAATAGGGCGAGCCAACGCGAATCGACGGGGCGATCTGCAAAATCTTACACATCGGCTCGACCCCAAATGTTCCACGGTGTTCATCAATGAAGCCAGTCACTTGCGAAACGGGCAGTCGAGCTCCGTCCCGCTGCCCGGCAACGCATGTTTGCATGCGCGGGGGGGGGGCAAAATACGCTGACGCCTTCTTTCGTATCTCGTTCGCTTGCCGCAGTTCACGGACCTGGCGTTCCAGTTCCTTGATGGGCACATCGGAATTGCATTGAACCAGCATCATGTTGGCGGCCATCGCGCCGACCACGGACCGAAGCATGCACCCGGGGTGATCTCAGGAGAAGGCTACCGATCAGGAGAGCGGATCAATTGTTCAAAGGACAAGGCCGCAGACAGGCGGCACTTTCCGCATGCGCAAAACCGCTTGACAGGGACGACCCCGTTGCCTAAGGCCTGAGCCTAAAGCCTTGTTCCCTGAGCACATTCAGCGGCAAACGCAGTGCTCCGCGTCGCGCACCGACAGACAGGTCAGCCATGCCTTGCCTCCCCACGTGCCGCGCGCAGCGTCCGGAATGACCGCACAAGCCCGCGTATCATCTCGCCGCGCTCCATCGCCTCGGCATCGTCGATCCGTTTCATAAAATGATGCGCCAGGGCGGATTGCGGGCGCAACCGCAAAATCCGGAACAGACCGCGCACGGAATAGTCCAGAAAGGGGGCGCCTTCGCGATAGGCGATCAGGCTCAAGGCGGCCTGATCGTGGCGATGGTCCATGAAATCCGGATAATTCGGCCCCAGTTCGCTGGGTTGATCGGTCAGGATGCGCGGATCCTGGCAGGCCTCCAGCCAAAGCTTCAAGAAGGCGCGTGCAGGGGGGCAGTTTGTCCAAAAGCTCCATGTCGCCTGAATCGGCGCGCGTGACGCGATCTCGGGGCGGTCCATGCCCGTCAGAATGAAAGCGTCCCGCTTTGTCCAACGGCTCATCGGTCCGTGCTGCGCGATACAGGGGCCAAGCAAAAAGCCGTGCTGCGCCGCCTTGGCGATCAGCCGTTCAGGCAGGCGGGTGAAGCGGTAATAGGCGCTACGCCCCGCATCGCAATAGCACAGCACCTCTCCCGGGCCGATGCTATCGAGTTCCTGCAAAATGATCTGCGGCTTCCAGAGCCAATAGCCTGCCCCCCGCGGCTGCGACAGGATGTTGGCATTCGCTTCACGAAAGTTGGGGGCAAGGTCATCGGGGCCACGGAACGCAGCTCTGACGAACCCCACCGACAGCGCCGAGGCGCAAAGTGCCTGTGCGGTTGGAGTAAAGCGCGTATCCGCATAGCTCAGGAAATGGGTCGGGTTCACTTGGACCTCTCGGACAAAAGCTTCTCGTTGACGCGCTTGATGTAAAGCCCTGCCGCGCCAAGTCCCACTGCGACGCCCGCCACCATGCTCCAGTCCAGCCCTGCTATGCCCGCGGCACCAAGGCAAAGCGTCATCACGCCCAAGGCAAGGGCCGCGCTTTGGATATTGCCGCGCATCCGGCCCGAGGCCATGCCCAGAACAAAGGCCGGGGCGCCCAGCCCGTTGAGCAGGAAACCCACCGCCAAAAGCGCGGCAAACAGGCTGAGCTTCGGCTCCAGATGGCCCAGCCAGAGCCAGGATACCAGCGGCGAGGCCAGAACCACCGTCCCAAGCACAAGCGTCGTCAGGGCCAAGCTGCGCCGCAACATGCGCTGATAGAGATGGCGCGCTGCGTCGAGGTCGGAGGCCATCAGCCGTGTCAGCGCCGGCACCGAGGCCTGCACCCCGGACACCACCGCATTGCGCGGCAGGGCGATCAGCTTGTAGGCCAGTTCGAACAGCCCAAGCAGATCAAGCCCGCCAAAGCGGCCCAGCAGGATCTTGGCAACAGGTTCGAAAAATCCGTTCAACAGGTTTGCGACCTGGGCTTTGACGCTGAAACCCAGCATCTCGCGCAGCACCGAAAGCGAGGCCTGAACGGGCAGCAGCGGGCCGGTCCGCCCGGTGATCTGGTGCATGCCCCAAAGAAAGCCGCCCCAGCCGCCCAGCAGCATCAGGCCGAATTGCGCGATCTGCCCCCAGGCCAGCGCCGCAAGGCCGATCTTGCCGACTAGGGGCACCACCACGACAAGTTGCAAAACCGTTCCCGCGACGCTCAGCCAGGCCGCTACATAGCCGCGGTGGATCGCCCTGAGCGCGCCAAGCGCCAGACCGGAGAGGTTTTGCAGCAGGAATCCCGCGAACAGCAGCGGCAAGATCGCACGCGCGATCTCCACTTCGGCGTCGCTTCCCGGGACGATATGGCGAAGGTTCGCCGCATAAAGCGCCCAGCCCGCCCCCGTCAGCAGCAGGAACAAGGCCGCATTCATGATAAAAGCCGTGTCGATATGGCGGCGCACCTGCTCGGGTTCCTGGGCCGGGTCCAGGGCTGCCGCAAAGCGCACCGCGGCGTTTGCCATCCCCACATCCCCAAGCCGGATGATGAAGATCCAGGCCATGAGGTTGGACCATAGCCCCACCGCCCCCAGCCCGCCATGCAGCACCACCAGTCGATAGCTGATGAAGGTCACCGCGATGGTCGCGGCAAAGGCGATCACCGATGTGACGACGTTGCGCCGAAGGTGGAACGGATCAGCCATCTTGTGCGTCGATCCTGGTCGTCGCATCGCGGCGCACAGCCAGCTGCAGGGCGTCGCTCAACACCGCAAGGCTGCGTTCGCGGAACCGTTTCGCCGCGCGTCGTCCGCCCTCGGCATCGCCTGCAGGCAGGGCGCTCAGGGTCAGGGGGGCATCGACCGCGCCATCAACGGCCAGAAAAGGCCGCGCTTCCTGCTGACACAGGGCTTCGCTCAGCGATCCTGCGCGCACCACGACCGGGCAACCTAACTGGACGGCGCGCCCCAGAATGCCCGAGGCCTGATCATATGCGGGATCGTAGCAGCACCAGACAGCACTGGCTGCGGCATAGGCCCCCAATATCTCGCCATCGCTCACAAAACGATCGACGACCAGGGCCCCAAGCTTTTCAAGCTCGGCCTTTTGCGCCGCAAGCGTCGGGTCGATCCTGCCCGCGACCACGATCTGCCAGCCTTGGGCCGTCAGGTCACGGGCGGCCGCGGCCAGGCGCACGAACCCCTTGTCGCGGGATTGAAGCCCCAAGGCGACCAGCACCGGTCTCCCTGCTGCCGCCTCAAGGATCGTGCCATAGAACGCAGCTGCGTCGGCATCAGAACAGCCTTGGTCGCTTCGCAAGGCATCAATCACCTTGAAATCCGTGTCCTCCATATCCCAAAGCTGCAAATCATGGATCCAACCATCTGCAACCGCGGCGAAATCGGGCCGCATGGAAAAGGGGATGATGCTGAGGGTAGTGACCCGGGGCATCTTCTTAAGCAGTTTCAGCAGGTTACGCTTAAGTCTCAACCGGGGGCTGCTTCCATCCAGCGCGGGACCTGGGCGAAACAGCAGTCCCACCGTGCGCCGTCCCAGAAGCTGCCGGAGCACCGCAGAGGCAACATAGCCCAGACTACTGTCTTCTATCATCAGAAAGAGCGCGGGTTCGCGGTGGTTCACCTGCAGTCCCGCACGCTTCACAGTGCCGCCCCACAGCCTTTGCACGAAATCCTCGAAAGAGCCGCGATGGCCTCCACGGGAACCACTGAAGAGGATCAGACCATTTTCAGGCCGTTGCATCATTTGCTCCATCGAAAGATCGTTACGGCCGGGCTAGGTTTTGCGGTGTGCTCAGGCCGCGAATAGGCTGGGCCGATTGTTCGCCTGCTTTGGCCCAGATGAGTTCGGCGTGAAAAGCACGATACGCCGAGTGGCACAAGGCGGCATAAGCTTCGGGCGCGGTGATCAGCGCTTCGATCTTGTCGCAATAGTCGCCGGGATCGGCATCTAGCGCGAACAGGTAACCCGTTTCCCCTTCGAGCACGGCGGCTTCATCGCCGCCGACCCGCGTTGCCAGTGCGGGAACGGCAAAGGCCGCAGCCTCGGCGAGCACAACGGCACAGCAGTCGGCACGCGTCGGCAGAATGCTGAAATGCGCCTGTTCCATGAGCGCGCGGAAGCGCGCCCAACTCTTGGGGTCGTCTTTGCGCACGTAGCCGTGGCCGATCACATAATCCGGAAGCCCCTCGGGCAGCTTTGCGCCAACCACGTGCAACTCGACGGGAATACCCCGGTCTTGCAAGGTGTGCGCAACCGCAACTGCTTGTGGTCCGCCTTTTCGCACCCAATCGCCGCCGACCATGATGAGCCGGATGGGCCCATCGAGGCGTCGCGCCGCAATTATCGCCTCGACGGCTTCCGCGGTGGGAAGTTCGCGCAGGTTCGCCCCTTGAAACAGCGTTTTATGGCCCAGCAGTGGAACGAACTGCTTGGGATAGCTCTTGCGTGAAAGCGACCACAATCGTGTGCCGGAGCCGCCACAAAGGATAGTCGGGTAAATCATCGAAGCCGCCCAAGAAATTCTAACGAAATTCTAATATTTGAGATCATACATGCTGCGCTGCCGCAATCCTTAGTTGTTGGCTAAACCAATTTTCACCATTTTTAGCGCGCGATTGAGCAAGTTTTGCGCCTCTGCCTCGTTCGTGGCTTCAACGTAGACACGAAACTCCGGGGCGTTTCCCGAGGGCCGCAGATGTAAGGTTCGGCCCATCTCAAGCGAAATGCGTAGGCCGTCTGTGAGGTCGACTGCGACCTCGGCGCCCAGCGGCGACAAAAAGTGCTCACGCGCCTTGGCGTTTTGTGTGAGGCGCGAGAGGAAAGCGAGGCCAGCCTCGCTAGGCATGTTCTCCGTAAGCGGTGCAAAGGCCCCCGAAACGCCCTGATGTTCGAGTTGATTTCGGGACGCGCTAGCCGAGATTGCGTCAACGGAACTCGAACTCGGCCCTGATTCGACAGTGCCGACCACGCCCATCCTGCAGCCCCAAGGTGGCGCGGATCACCATGATCGTCGAGATGCTCCCCAACGGAAGCAACAGCCATGATTTCCGATCTCTCCCTGTGATGTTCGCGAAAACGCGCCCGGGCTTGCCGGTGAAACCGTCCCTCGAAATAGTGTTGGGCAGGTTGGTTGGCGTGCATGCTCAGGGAGGTTCAGGATGTCTGACCGCGAAAATGGCCCCAAGAAGATCAAGCGGCGCCGGGGAAACACCCTGGAAAATTGGGAGGTCGCGCTTGTCAAGGCGATGATCGCCCGGGGCGTGGCTCGCACGAATGATCAGGATATCCTGGCGTATTTCACCCGACCAACCCGGACGGTAAACCATCGGCTGATCGGTGAAATCCGAACCGGGGCAAAGCACAAAGCAACAAAACCCGCGACCGACGAGGATCTGGACGCCTTTGTGTCGACATGGCCGGACATCGACCACGCGACCGGCCTGAGCATTCGCGGAGATGAGCTGCTTATCAAGGCCCGGGAGGCGATGATCGCGGGAGTCCAGACCTTCAACTCCGCCGGGCTGACCTTCCGAGCCGAATTGTTCATCGTTACGGCGATCATCGCCTGGACATATCTGCTCCACGCCTGGTTCCGGCGGGAGGGGATCGACTACCGCTATCGAGGGCAAACCACCAAGGAGGGTGCCGAATAATTCTGGGAGCTTGGGCACTGCCTCAAGCAGCCGAGATGCCCGGTGAAGGGCGGGGCGGCCAGGAACCTCGAGTTTCTGATTAAGATCCGCCATGAGATCGAACACCGCTCGACCAACCGGATTGACGATGCGCTCGGCGCGAAGCTGCAGTCCTGCGCGCTGAATTTCAACGATCTGCTGAAGGCGGAATTCGGGGCGCAGTATGGGCTGGAGAAGCGCCTGCCACTTGCATTGCAGTTCGTTTCCTTCGGCACGGAACAGAGGGCTGCACTGAAGAAAACATCCGGCCTGCCGAAGCATATAGAGGCGGCGATCGATGCGTTCGAGCATGGTCTGACCGAGGAGGAGATGAAGGACCCGGCCTATCGCATCTCCTACGGCTTCGTGCCGATGGTGGCGAAGAAGCCCGGTGCGGCCGACACCGCGGTTCATATCGTTGCCAGTGGCAGCGATGAAGCCGGAGAGATCAGCAAGATCATCCTCAAGGAGGTGAACAAGGATCGGTATCCACCCAACAGAGTGGTGAAGAAGATGCAGGCGGCAGGTTTCCCGAAATTCCGCCTGCATGACCATACGCAGCTATGTAGGCAACTCGGCGCGAAGACCCCCGGCAAGGGCTTCGGGTGCGTCGGCGACTACGGAAATTGGGTCTGGTTCGATCGTTGGATCGATCAGGTGCTCCAGCACTGCGAAGCTGAAGGTGAGAAGTTCCGTTGATCGCCCGACACTCATTTCAGTCCGCGATACCTGCACTGGTTCCAGCGCCTTCGGGCCGGAACCCTTACAGGGTTCCGGCTGCAGGCATTTCCCGCGGGGTAACCCCGGCCTTTTGAGGCCGGGACAGGCGGCGCTCAGTCCTCGATCTGGCCGACCGGGCAATTCCAGGGCATCAGCGTCGAGAGATCGACATCGCCCTGATTGCGCTCGATCTCACCCACAACCCAGTTCAGATAGCTGCGCGGGTTGATCCGGTTCAGCCGTGCGCTCTCGATGAGGCTGTAGTAGACGGCCCAGACCTGCGCAGCGTCATGGCTCCCGGCGAAGAGCGAGTTTTTCTTCGTCAGTGCGATTCCGCGGATGCAGCGTTCAATCGGGTTGTTGTCGATTTCGAGGCGGCCATCGAAAGCGAAGCGCTGCAACGCATCGAAAGCCTTCAGAGTGTAGTTGACCGCCTTCTTCAGGGTCCCCTGCGCGCCGGATTCTGCCTTGAGCAGTTCCGCCCGGATCTCAGCCAGGACCGGCAGGGTCCGCTCCTGCCGCATCGCAGTGCGCGCCTCGGGCGGAAGACCTCGCGCCGCCTTTTCCACAGCATACATTTTACGGATCATCTGGACGATCCTTTTGGCCAGCGGGCTCTTCGTGGCGAGGAAAGCCTCATGGAAATTCCGGCGAGCGTGTGCCCAGCAGCGGGCCGAGACCAGCCTGTCATTGAGGTCGTCGTTTTGAAACAGCCGATTGTAGCCAGCATATCCGTCGGAGATCAGGTATCGGAACGAAGCACCGCTCAGCAGTTCCTCGATCACGGAGCCGGCCCGGGACGGTGCGTAGAAATAGACCACAGCCGGCTCGGCCTTCGGGTTCCAGCCCCGCTCATCGCGGCAGATCGCCCAGAAATAACCTTGGTCGCATTTGCCCTTCCCCGGCGCCTGCACGCGCACCGGGGTCTCGTCGGCATGTGCGGCGTGACCGGCTTTGACATGATCGAGCAGGGCCTGCCGCACCGGCTCCAGATGGCTCGCCAGATGTGCGATGCCGCTGCCGATGGCCTGTCGGCTCAAGTTCACGTTGGCATTCCGCAGCCGTCGCTCCATCCGGAACGTCGGGATATGCTCGAAGAATTTCTGGACGGCTGCTTCAGCGGCGAAGGTCGGGTCGATGCCGCGTCCTTTCATGATGTGGTTGTCGGATTTGTCGGACACGGGCTTGTTGTCCTTGCAGTGCTCGTTGTGGTTGCAGGCGCAGGTGTGATGGACGTGCTGGATGAACTCAACATGCTCGGGGACCGTCACCATCCGCAGGCTGCTCCAGGAACTGATCGAGGGCATTTCGCGCCCGCAGCAGCTGCAGTTGCGGTTTTCGGGGTAGTGATGGACCACCACCGGCTCGATACCCTTGGGGATCTTCCGGGGGCGCTTGCCCGTGGGCTTCTCGCAGAGTTCATCGTCTTCCTCGTCATCGGCAAGCGAGACGTCGAGGTCCTCTTCCTCCCCAGCGATGCCCTTTTCGGAGCTTTTGTCGAAATGCTCCTGGCGCAGCACGGCGAGTTGTTCTTTCAACCGCTGCCGCTCACTGTTCAAGGCTGAGATTTTGCGCTTGGCGAAACGCTCGCGCTCCTCATGTTCCCTGAACATTTCGAGGATGCCGCAGACCTGTGCGCCGACGGTCGCCCGCGCACTTTCCGGAATACTGGACGTGGCATTGATGACGGACAGGATGATGGGCAGCTTTCTCAGCAGATAGGGGTAGATTTTGTGCCCAAGCGCCGGTTTCGAGGTGTTAAGCTTGCGATAGAGCAGCCTCGATGCCCACGCGCTTCATAAGCGTGGCAACGTGCAGCCGCCAGACCTTTAAGTCGCCCTCGACCGGCAACCCCTGCAACATCCGGGTGCCCGCGAACGGGAAGTCCATGTGCAGCTTGTCGGTCCGGTGTCTCAGCTTCAGATCAGCATCCGATACCGGGCGTGGCTTGTAATAGACGCTGCCCCGGCTGATCCCCAGCATGATGGTTTGACGGCCGACGCTCAGCTTCGCTGCGGGATTGATCATCTTTTTGCGTTCGGCAACAGACCCTTGGGCGGCTCGCTCGACCGATGGCGCTCACCGCGCAGTGCGTCGCGCGCCGGACGAAAAATCATTCCCTGGCGTCAACACTCCGATCTTCGCATGCAGTGTTTTTACATCGATGGTCGGTTCCGGTTTGGCCTTCGGGGCTTGTCCAAACACCCCGGTCGCGCCCTCAAGGAATTGATCGCTCCACCGCTTGATCTGGGTCGGGTGGACGTCGAAATCCTGCGCCAACGCGACCAGCGTTTTCTCGCCCTTGATCGCAGCCACCGCCACTTTCGCCTTGAACGCCGGGTTGTGGTTCCAGCACGGTCGTTTTGCCATGGTCCTCTCCTCGCTCGCAGCCTCATGCCGCCCTTGCGCGGAAAATCCACTTATCCCGGCTGTTCAAATTTCCGCAGCCATCTCTTGGCCCAGTGGCGCGGTTTTCTCGTCCCTTCGCTGTGGGGTGATTCTGCGGGCGTTTCTGTCAAGACCGTGAAGGCATGCCGAATACCAACCTTCGCCTGCATCCAAGGCACCAAATGCCACATGAAAAACAAACACGAGACGTTGTTTCCAGGCCAGGGACAGCAGAGTCAAAAATTTCCGCACAGTCGCTAAAATACAGAGGATGACGCTAGGTCAATATTTGCGGGACACTTTACTCAAAAAATATCTTTCGCCAGGTTTCATGTGAATTTTAGTCATCATTAGGGGAACGCGTGATGGCCGTGATATTGAGCGATACTTTGGTTGGCACCCAAGGCAGCGACACGCTGGTCGGCAATGTGGATGACCTGCTGATTCAAGGATTGGGCGGGGATGATATTTTGGAAAGCATCTGGGGGGCCAGCCTGGATGGCGGCGACGGCGCGGATACGCTTTATGGCGGTGGCGATGGCGCCAGTGTTCTGGGCGGCGCGGGCGACGATGTCATCTCCACCTATGGCGATGGGGCGCTGATCGACGGCGGCGAGGGCGATAACTGGATAGACCACGACGGTGGGCAAAGCACGATCACCAGCGGTGATGGCAATGACACGCTGCAGGTCGATGGCAGCGACAACCTGATCACCAGCGGTGATGGCAATGACTCGCTGACGGTTTATGGCTACGGCAACCTGATCGACGGCGGCGAGGGCAACAACGCGTTGACCCTTTCGGGCGCTTACAACGAGGTCACCCTGGGCGCGGGGAATGATTCCGTCTACGGGTCCTCGGGTTCGGACAACAGTGTCACGGCGGGCGCCGGGGATGACTATGTCGAGAGTTACGGCGCGCTGCTGGATGGCGGCGACGGCGCGGATACGCTTTATGGCGGTGGCGATGGCGCCAGTGTTCTGGGCGGCGCGGGCGACGATGTCATCTCCACCTATGGCGATGGGATGCTGATCGACGGCGGCGAGGGCGATAACTGGATAGACCACGACGGTGGGCAAAGCACGATCACCAGCGGTGCTGGCAATGACACGCTGCAGGTCGATGGCAGCGACAACCTGATCACCAGCGGTGATGGCAATGACTCGCTGACGGTTTATGGCTACGGCAACCTGATCGACGGCGGCGAGGGCAACAACGCGTTGACCCTTTCGGGCGCTTACAACGAGGTCATCCTGGGCGCGGGGAATGATTCCGTCTACGGGTCCTCGGGTTCGGACAACAGTGTCACGGCGGGCGCCGGGGATGACTATGTCGAGAGTTACGGCGCGCTGCTGGATGGCGGCGACGGCGCGGATACGCTTTATGGCGGTGGCGATGGCGCCAGTGTTCTGGGCGGCGCGGGCGACGATGTCATCTCCACCTATGGCGATGGGATGCTGATCGACGGCGGCGAGGGCAATGACACGCTGACCCTTACAGGCGACGGGAACGAGGTTGACCTTGGCGCAGGCGATGACATCATCAACAGTTTCGGCGACGGTGTGCGGGTCGATGGTGGTGCGGGGAATGACGCGATCGTCCTTACCGGGGATTCTGTAGCCGCCTATGGCGGCGAGGGCGATGACAGCTTTGATGCGCGTTATGGCGACACCACGATCGAGGGCGGCGACGGAAACGATTTCGCCGATCTGCATTCCTATCTCGACAATATTGAATTCGATGTCGATATGGGCGTTGGCAATGACACTGTCTCGTTCGCCTTCCAATCGAGCGCGGTGCAGGCCGCGATCGCGCTGGGGGACGGGGATGATTTGATCGCAACAAACGGTCCTGTGGGCGGCAATGAGCTGACGCTTAGCCTTGGTGACGGGGCGGACACGATCGCGCTCCTTGCAGGGGAAAGCGGCACGACCCATGTCAGCGATTTTGACGTGACCGAGGATAGTCTGATTATCTCGGACAGCTGGCTCGACGGTTATTTCGATACGCCGGCAGCGCTGGCTGCGGCGATTGCGGATTACCAGGCGGAAACGATGGCCTGGATTGCGGAAAACCCCGATGCCGTGACTGAGGTCGATGGGGGCGCGCTGCTGACCTATACCGAGGGGGGCAATCAGATCACCGTGCAGTTCGACGGCGTGAGCCGCGATGATCTGTTCGCCGCGCTCAGCGGTGAGGAAGTTGAGCCGGACCCGGTCGATCCTCTTTTGACTGGCACCGAGGGGGACGATCTGCTGAGCACGGAAGATGACGCCGTGCTTCTTGAGGGTTTGGGCGGCAACGATACGCTTATCGGCCTTGGTGCAGATGACACGCTCGAAGGTGGCACGGGTGATGACGAATTGCACCTGGGCCTTTGGGGGGGCATCGCCGATGGTGGCGACGGCGATGACATTTTCAACGCCGCAATGGCCGGGACCGGCAGTTATACGATGACAGGGGGCGATGGCGACGACCGCTTTACCGCCACTGATTTCGGAACGGGCACCGACGGGTCACAATTGCGGATCACCGATTTCGACCCGGCTCATGACCAACTCGAAGTTGTGGTTAATGGCGAGGTGGTGGCGATTGACCTGACCGATCTGCCCGAGGGCTTCTCGACCGCGCCGGACGAGGATGGCAATCTTGTGCTGAGCTATGCGGGTGATGATGGCACCGACACTATCGTGCTCGAAGGATTGGCCGATTATCCGACGCTGGTCGGAACGGACGGCGGCGATACGTTGCGCACATCCGACCAGCATGAGATCATCGACATGAAAGACGGTGATGACACCGTTTATGCCTTCAAGGGTTCGCATGAGGTGCGGCTGGGTGCGGGTGATGACGAAATCTATGCGCGCCATAGCATGGAAATCGACGGAGGCGATGGCGATGACACGATCCATCTCGATCTGGGGCGCAACGCAAATTACGAAGTGACGGGTGGCGAAGGCGCAGATAGTTACGATCTGGCGGGCGCTGCCAATAAGGGAACGGCCAGCGTAAGGCTGAACGATTTCACCCTGGGCGAAGACAGTCTTTCTATCAACGGTCAAGATCTGGCCAATTTCGTCGATGCCGGTTGGGACATTGGCGAGGATGATGATGGAAACGCAGTAATCGGGTTGAATGACAGGGATAGCGTTACCCTTGTCGGCGTGTCGAAATCCGACATCCTGATCCTTGACGATGGAACCGAGATCCCGACGGTGGAAGTGGCCGAAGACGTTGACAGAGAGGAAGAAGAGGACCTTGTGGTCTGATACGCCCGTGAGATATTTGTTTCGGGCGGAGCAATTTTACCGCTGTCTGTTTCAGGGTCTGATTTTTGCTGTTCCAGAGATTTTGGTGCAGCAAACGTTGCGTTGCACCCCATTTTTTGACCGCCGTTATCTGAACTTCCCCGGCTCGGATCACGACGACGGACCGGTGGCGCCATCGGGATAATGCTTGTCGATCGGGACGCTGCAACCGATCACGCTGCGGGGCCGCACCCCGCTGTAGCTCTACGACAAGCCGCCAGCTTTTCGCGGGCGTCGGCAAGGTTCATGAAGCAGTGGGCGTTCAGACATTTGGTCCGAAGCTTGCTGTTGAAGGCTTCGATGAACCCGTTGTCCGTGGGTTTTCCGGGCCGTGAGAGGTCGAGTGCAACCTCGTTCGCATAGGCCCAGAAATCAGTAAGACCGCATGTCTTTTTCACCGACCGACCCATGGCGGATCCGTCTGTATCCTGACCGTTGGGCGGCGGGTGCTGCCCTTTGGCGATGGAGGAAGACATGCGGAAAGCCCACGGAACGATCCACGTCGGAATTGACGTGACCAAGGACAAGCTTGCGTTGGTGATCGCCACGATGAAGTGCTGAGTTTGGGCACATTCGAGAAGAGTAAGCGCTGTCTCGCCCCCACCTTCCTGTTGAATCCGTAAGCTGCGACGCGCCCCTGTGCGGAGATTTACACGGGAGATGTCAGTCGGGGACATCGGGAGCGCAGCATGGAGGCCGTTGGGTTTGTGGAGTTTCTGGCGGCTCCTGCGGGTAAGCGGCGGTAATATGACGAGGTGAAGGGTCGGATCGTGGCGGAGACGCTGGTGCCCGACGCCACGGTGAACGAGGTGGCGCCTCGGCATGGATTGAAGGCCAACCACCTGTCGTTTTGGCGGATGCTTGCGCGGCAGGGCAAGCTGGTTGTGCCCGAGGATGCGGGGGCAGAGTTTGCAGCACCCATGGCTTCGCCTCGGTCGGCCTCGGCTCCGATCGCGACGGCGTCGATTGATCTGATTGTCGGGCCTGTGACGGTGCGTCTGGATGCTGCCACGCCTGCGGCACGGGTCGTGGAACTGGCCATGGTCTTGCAGGCCCGCCCGTGTTCTTCCCGTCGATCCGGGTGTGAATCATGGTGGCCACGAAGCCCATCGCTCGCCATTGGGCTTGAACCAATGGCGCCCATGGCTCGCTCCGCAAGGACCATGACAGGCTAGCGGTGATGGTGAAGAACGAGCCACGCGGGATCATCGACGTTGGTGAAGCCAGGCAAGGTGCAGCTATCCAGTTCAGCGGTGGTGAAACGCTGGCCCGGGCCATGACGCTCATCGAAACCGCCAAGATGAACGGCATCGATCCACAAGCCTGGCTCGCCAACGTCCTCGACCGCATCCATGATCACAAGATCAACCGGCTTGACGAGCTGCTTCCATGGAACTGGGCGCAGCCAAGCTGAGCTGCGGTGACAATCGGGCGGTTACGGCAAAGCCAGCCCTCCGCTGTCCAGATGTAGGAGATGTCTGCGCCCCACTTCCTGTCCGGGCCGTCTGCCGTGAAGTCCTGTGCTATGAGGTTCGGCGCGACGGGCCAGGCATGTTCGCTGTCCGTCGTGCGCTTGAACCGCCGCTTCTGCCGCGCGATCAACTGGTTCTGTCGCATCAGCCGCGCCGTGCGATGCCGCCCGATATCATGGCCCTCATCGACGAGATCTCGGTGCATGCGGGGGCTGCCGTAGGTCCCGTTCGACAGCGCGAAAGCCGTCCGGATATGCTCCAGATAAACCATGTCCTGCTGCTGGCGGCGACAGGCAGGCCGTTCCTGCCAGGCGAAGAAGCCGCTCTGGCTGACGCCCAGAACACGGCACATCAGGCTGATAGGGAAGTTGGCCTTCTCCGCTTCGACGAAGGCGAACTTCACCGATTTCCCTCCCTCGCGAAGAAGGCCGCGACTTTTTTTAGGATGTCGCGCTCCTGCTTCAGCACTGCATTCTCTCGCCGAAGCCGCTTCAGCTCGGCATGCAGATCGACCGGCGCCTCACTCGGCTCCCCTCATCCCTTCGCCCCTTGCCCGCGCGAATAGACATCGTCGTAGCGGATGATGTCGTCCTCGCCGAGGTAAGCGCCGGTCTGCACCTCGATCAGCACCATCGGCAGCTTGCCCGGGTTCTTCATCCGATGCACTGCGCCGAGCGGGATATAGACTGACTGATTTTCGGTCACGAGCTGGGCCTTGTCGTCAATCGTCACCTCGGCGGTGCCCTGCACCACGATCCAGTGCTCCGAACGGTGGTGGTGGCTTTGCAGGCTCAGGCTCGCGCCCGGATGCACGACAATGCGCTTGACCTGAAAGCGGTCTCCAAGGGCAAGGGTTTCGAACCATCCCCAAGGGCGATGGTCTTTCGGGAACTGCACAGCTTGTGGGGCCTTTCGAGCCTTGAGCGCATCGACGGCCTTCTTCACGTCCTGCCCCCGCGACATATCTGCCACAAGAACGGCGTCGTTCATGGCGACCGCGATTACATTGCGCAACCCGATGCCGACGAGTTCAACGCCTTCACTGTCTGAGCGGAGCAGACTGTTGGCGCAGTCGATTGCGGTTGCTGTGCCTGACAGGCTTACATCTGCAGTATCGCGCTTGCTCTCGGCCCAGACCGCATCCCATCCGCCAAGGTCTGACCACTCTCCGTCGTAGGAAACTGCGGAAAGATTGGTTGCGTGTTCCATCACCGCATAGTCGAGCGAAATATCAGGGGCCTCGGCCCAAGGGTCTGGAGCGAGACGCAGGAACCCAAGATCTGGTTTTGCCTCCTCCAATGCCGCGCGCACAGGGCCAAGCAGCTGGGGCGCATGAGCCTCGAAAGCTGCCACCATATCTGTGGCTTTGAACAAGAAGATCCCGGCATTCCAAGCATAATTGCCCGCAGCAAGCATCTCTTCGGCGCGAGATCTGTCGGGCTTTTCGACAAAGCGGGTCAGCGCGACAGGCGCGCCGCTTGCATCTGGCGGAGCAGAGAGTTCCAGGTAGCCATAGCCGGTCTCGGCACGTGTCGGTTTGATGCCGAATGTAACGATCCTGCCCTGTTCCACCGCCGGGAGGCCGCGCAAAACCGTTGCCCGAAAGTCTGCGGCATCCGGGATCGAGTGATCGGAGGGTGCAACGAGCAGGATGCCAGTGGGGTCGACACGCTGAACATAAAGTGCAGCCGCAAGAACCGCGGGAGCAGTATTGCGCCCCTCGGGTTCGATGATCACCGCCCCGGGGTCGATTCCGGCAGCAGATAGTTGTTCTGTAACGATAAAACGGAAGTCCGAGTTCGTCAGGACCACGGGCGCGGCGAAACCTTCGGCGCTAAGCCGTATTGCAGAAGCCTGAAACAGCGTTTCATCGCCCAGCAGCGGAACGAACTGCTTGGGATAACTCTTCCGTGAGAGCGGCCACAATCGTGTGCCGGAGCCGCCACAAAGGATAGTCGGGTAAATCATCGAAGCCGCCCAAGAAATTCTAACGAAATTCTAATATTTGAGATCATACATGCTGCGCTGCCGCAATCCTTAGTTGTTGGCTAAACCAATTTTCACCATTCTTAGCGTGCGATCGAGCAAATTTCGCACCTCTGTCTCGCTCGTGGCTTCAACGTAGACACGAAACTCCGGCGCGTTTCCCGACGGCCGCAGATGCACGATTCGGTTCATCTCAAGCGAAATGCGCAGGCCGTCTGTGAGGTCGACTGCGACCTCGGCGCCCAGCGGTGACAAAAAGTGCTCACGCGCCTTCGCGTTTTGTGTGAGGTGCGAGAGGAACGCGAGGCCAGCCTCGCTAGGCATGTTCTCCAGCCGGTCCGTGGCGGTGACGCGTTGCGGCAGGGCCTCGCATATCTGCGCGAGAGTGCGCTGTTGCTTGCGCGCGGCAACGAGGGGGGCAAGCAGCGGCAAAAAGGCATCGCGGGTCATCAGGGCGTCAAGCGGTCCGCTGGCGGCATCGGCTTGGAAGCCAAGCAGAAAGCCCCCGTTCGCTTCAAACCCCACCACACGTGCGTGTGGGTCTTCTGCCAAGACCCTTTCCATCGCGGCAATGACATAGGGCGAACCGACGCGGGTTAGATGCACCGCGCGCGGGCTGAAAAGTTGTTGCACCATCGAGTTGCTTGAGACTGGCGTGCAGACGACTTCTGCACCGAGAGCCTGCGCTGTCAGAACGCCAAGCACATCACCCGCAATGACTTTGCCCGAGCCATCGGTCATGAGCGGGCGATCAGCATCACCATCTGTCGACAGGACTGCATCGAGGTTGTGGGCTTTGGCCCAGGCCGTCAGGTCGGTGCGAGTCTCCGCCGGCACCGCTTCAGTATCAACGGGCACAAAGCCCTCGGAGCGAGCAAGTGCAACCGTTGTCGCGCCAAGGGCTTCCAGCGTCTGGCTCAAAAGGTCGCGCCCGACGGAGGAGTGCTGATACACACCAAGCCGCAGGCCCGAAAGCGCTCCGGCGCCAAATGCATGCAAATACCGCGCAGTGTATTCCGCCTCGGCTGACAAGTTCTTTGTGACTGTTCCCGGATGTGGTGCGGGCGGCGCCGAGGCGCCAAGCTTGTGCAGAATTGTCGTCTCATCCGCCTTGGTAATTTCTCCAGTTGGAAGGTAGAATTTTAGCCCGTTGCGATCGGCTGGAATATGGCTGCCCGTCACCATGACCGCAGCAGCGCCATCCGCCATGGCGACCCTGGCGAGCGCGGGCGTTGGTAGAGCGCCGCAATCAACGACATCACAGCCCATTGCACGTGCGGCGGCTATCACATTGGCGGCGATACGTGGCGACGAGGGGCGAAGGTCGCGCCCGACGAAGATTGCCGTTCCGATCGGACAAGCCAAAACAAATGCCTGAATGTATTGTGAAATTAGGTCTGGCTCGAGCTCACTGACGAGCCCCCTCAGTCCGGAAGTGCCAAATTTGGGTGCCATGATACCTGCCGGTAAGTCTATTGTTGGAACAATGGGAAGGACCCGAAGTGCAGATCAATATAGAAACATCGATTCAGTTCTTCGCGAGCGCGTGTAGGCGGACATGTGTTTAGGTGACGCCACTCCTTGCCCCAACTTAGCGCCAATGGCTTCAAACAAGCAAGACCATCGGGCTCGCCTTCGATGGATGGGTCGTTTTCTTTTTGCGCACCTGCAGCTGGCCGATTGTTGCGCAGCGCTCACCATTGACGTGTCTCGCGCCTTCTATTGCGATCATTGGCATGGAGCGGCCTATCCCACCTTTACGTGAATACCCCCGCATAATGTGGACGCCTTCTTCGCTAATTCTGAGGCAAGGAGGCCATGATGAGCAGCATGTCAACGGCGGCGCAAAAAACTGCCACTTTGGGCTTGGCGTTTGGGATGGAAATGTGCGGCGGCCATCCCCGCTGCAAGCAAGCTTGTGCGGGCAGGGTCCATTTTGCGGCCGCTCCCAAACCGTCAACCTTTTCGTTTCTTGTCCAGCAGGCGGGTCATTCGAAGTCTTGGGGCGTCATCGCTTCCAGCCTGGCAAGCTCATCGGCCAGAGTATCAAGCGCAACCTTCTGCACATTCGGCCTGTTTTTCAGGATCCGGGCGCCGGCCTGAGCATAATGGCGATAGCTGGCGGAAACGTTCTCGGACATTTCTGGCCGCCGATGGCCTAGAATGGCCTCGATCGTCGAAGGGGCCACCTCCAGCACTTCCATCAGCGTGGCTGCGGAACGGCGCAGGTCGTGCCGGTGCCAGCCTGAAGTTCCGCTTTCACGAGCGATCGCGGCATTGATGCGCTGCCAGTTTCCCAGGGTTCCCCCACGCGAATTCGGAAAAACCAGATCGTCTGGCGCCGCACGCCCGTATCCGGGCAGGCTTTTCAGCAACTCGATTGCGGCCCGCGAGAGCGGCAGGGATTGCCCGCGTGCAGCCCCGCGCGTCGTCTTGATCTGCGGCTTGTGCCAAATGTCGGAGACGAAGGAGACATCGCGCCAGCGCATCTGCACCATCTCGTCCAACCGCGCTGCGGTCAGCAGAAGAAAGCGCATGGCGATCGGACGTAAATCCTGGTCCAGAGGCGTGCTCATTCGCAGGCAGTCGGGCGCAGGAAAGACGAGGAGGGGCAGAACGGCGCTCAGCTCCCGCTCGTCTAGCAGAACGGTTCTGACCTTGGTGATTGTCGGATCCTCCGCTGCCGGGTCATGGGTGTCCTGCAGATCCGGCAGGTCGAGCCGCTCTGTTCGACCCGCGCCGATCTTGTGGAACGGCTTGCGCCCCGAGGCCCAGTCCAGCACCGGCGACAGATAGGCTCGAGCCCGCGAGACCTGACCGCTGGCCTTGTCTTTGGTGTGCGACTGGCGCGGCACGTGGGTGCGCATCGCTTCCACATAGTCCTCGAGCCGCAACTCGGTTACCGGCTTGCAAAGCAGCTTGCCAAAGACATTGTCGATCCGGCGACGGGCATCGCTGCGACCCTTCGGCGACGGCTGCCAAATTTTGCGCAGGGGCGCAGTGCGCGCGGCGTATTCCTCGACGACCTCGTCAAGCGTGATGTCCTTGCGCCGATGCTTTGCGCGCAGGGCATTCGTCACCAGCTCCGGCGGCTCGCCACGCTGGAAGGCGGCGCGGATCTTTGATGCTTCTTCGCGTGCCGATTTCAACGATGTTTCGGGATATGTGCCGATCGAAATGGTTTTGATCGTCCCGCCTGCGTGGCGGCCACGAAAGGCAAAGGTGACGCGCCCAGTCGCTCCAAAGCGCACGCGAAGACCAACCTGACGCGTGTCGCTATATTCAACGCGCTGCTCTGAGGTGATGCTTGCGATGAACTTGTCGGTTAGCGGGACGGCTCGGGCTGGTTTAGGCATTCGATAGGAACTTTCGGGGTTACACCGGGGTTACAGAATGACCGATCTAGGGCAATTTTCAATGCGCGACGCTGAGCCAAGAGAGGATTTTTGTGGATATCTATTATTAAGTTAAGTATTGGAAATAATTTATGAATTCCTGAATCAATGTGGTGTTTCGTGACTCGGCTTGTCAAGTCTCGGGAAGGGCATAAATGGGATTGAAAATCCGCGTGTCGCTGGTTCGATTCCGGCTCTGGGCACCATCCTTCTTTTTTATCGTTACTTATCAGCTACTTAGGTTGCGATTTTGTCCCACCGGGAACAACCGTCGCCAAAAGTGGGACACTTTCGTCCGGGGTTTGTTCTCGGGAAAGACGGCGAAGGGCGCTTTCCGCACGGGTCTTCTGACTGGCCGCGCGGGTGTAGCGGGTGACTTCCTTGCTGGTCCGGTGCCCGGTGATGGACATGATTTCCTGTTCCGTGCATCCCAGCTCGGCCAGTCGCGCGGCGGCGGCCTTGCGAAGCCCGTGGACGGAGCACTGCGGAAGCCCGGCATCGTCGCACCACTTGCGGAAGCGATTGCCGAATCCGTTGGACGTAAAGGGCCGATTGAACGCGGTAACAAGGAAGGTCAGATCGCCCGTGGGCGTGGCGTCGATAATCTGTTGCAGCTCTGGGATAACGGGGATTTCCATCCGCACCGGCTTCCGGTTCCTGCCCTTGTGCTGGGTGAAGATCAGCCATCCGTCGCGGACGTGTTGCTTGCCCAGCACCACAAGATCGGCGCGGCGCTGGCCGGTGTAGAGGGCAAGCGCCAAGGCGAGACGCGCGGGCGTGCCAATCGGGTGCGCCTCTTCGTATTTCTCAATCTCGGCTAGCGTCCACGAATGGAAGCCGTCGGGGTTGCCCTTCAGGTATTCGACCTTCTCCGCCGGGTTGTCGTCGTGGTGGTCATAGCGAAGCGCGTAGCGGTAGAGCTGGCGCACGGCCTTCACCATGCCGTTGGCGGCCTCGGGCCGGTCGGCCATCTCATCACGGCGGACGCGGATATGGCGGGGCAGCAATTGAGCGAAGGGCTTGTCTCCGTCGCCCTTGTGCTCGCAGAAGCGTTCGAGGATGGACCGGCGGACCTTCTGAGTCCGGGGGTCCAGCTCTTGAAACATGGCGCTCTTGAAGTATTGGACGCAAAGCCACCTGAAACTCTTCGGCACGACGCGCCCGGTCTTGTCGGTCTTGGCCTCCTTCGGGCCAGCGGCGGCGACGCGGTAGTCGGCCAAGAACTCAGGCGAACCGGCGGGGCCGCGTAGGCGAACCTTCCGCCCGTTGCGGCGGTAGTAGAGGCGGACGTTGCCGTGCCGGTCCACGTCCTCCACCACGTATTTCAATCTGAATTTCATCGAATCCTCGGGCATCTATTCGTCCCAAGCATTGTGGTCGGACTCGTCTCCGCCGGGCAAGGCGTCAAAAAATCGGTCCAAAGCGCGCACGTCCCAGACCCGCCGCCCGTCGATTCTCTTGGCTTTGGGCATCCGTCCGTCGCCTACCATCGAGTCGAATTTCGACGCGCTCACGCCGATGTATTCCGCCGCCTCCACGCGCGACAGCCCCCGCCGCGTGGGCGGCGGAAGAGCGGTGCGCGTATGTTCGGAGACGGCGGGCATTGGCTTCAGAACGTGCCGTTGAGGCGGACGCGGACGGACGCGGACGGGTTGCCCGCTGCCGAGACGGCCACGCCGATCTTGGTGTTGCCGCTGGCGGTGCTGGTCACTGCCCCGTCGGACGTGCGGAAATAGACCGCATCGCCCACGGCCAGTTCGTCGGTGGAGACTTTGGGCATCTCGAAGACGCCTTCCGTCACCAATACCAGCGGATCGCCAATGGCGGCGTCCCCCGATGCAATGCCGAAGATATTGCCGAGCTTGACGCCATCGCCAGAGCTGGCGGCGGCCACGGCGGTCACGGTGAGGTTTTCACCGGGTTGCACGAAGTTGCGCATTTCAGGTTCCTTTCGAGGTTCGGAAATGAAGGGTGGTCGGCGTCCGACGCCCGGCCAGCTCGGCAATTTGCCGGTCCAGCGACGCCAGAGCGGCGGCCATCTGGGCGTCGGACTTGTATTCGACTTCCTCGCCGTTCTGGTCGCGGAAGCGCCGCACGCCGCCCGCACGCGCCGTCAGAAGCGCGTCACGGGCTTGCGTGAGTTGGTCGAGCGTCAGGGCCATTACGAAGTCGCCACGCGTTGCGCGCCGCGCCAGTCGAGCCAGCCCGCGCCGAAGTCGAGGAAGCCCCGGAAGGACAGCCCCAGCGTGTCCCAGCTTTCGCGGCGCTGGACTTGGACGCCCTCGGCCCCGCTCAGGTAGGCGTAGCGCAGGCAGGCCAGCCGGGCCGGGTCAGCGAAGAGATACCACGTGCCCGACGGCAGGCGCGGTTCCACCAGCAGCTTCAGCTTGCCCGCGAAGGGGTTCACGTCTGCCGTGGTGCCGGGCTGGATCGCGGCAAGGATTTCCTCGGCCTCGGTTTCCAGATCGGCGGGCACCAGCAGGTAGCGCGGCGGCGCGTCGATGATGGTCTTGCCATCGGTGCCGGTGCGCAGGCGCATGGCTTCGCGGTTCTCGGCCAAGGTCGCTTTGGACGGCAGCCCGGCGGTGTCCCCGATGTTGCCTCGGCTGGCGTCGAAGACGGGGGTGCCGTCGCGCATCTCCGGGTTGCCGGTCAGCATCGCCACCATGATCGCCGCTTCCGTCTGGGCAGCCGCTTCGCCAAAGGCGCGCACGGTGTCAGACAGAAGATTCAGGTCATCATTGATGATGAGGTTGCGGGTCAGGTCGATCCGGCGGCCAAAGGTCTTGAGGTTGATGGACTCGCCCTCTTCGGCCCGGCTGGTGGCGGTGAACTCGCCATTCTCGGCCATCTCTTCCAGCTCGCCCATTTCGCCAAGACGGATTGCCGTGCTGGTCTTGAAGTCCCGGAGCGTCTGCTTGCGGCAAAGCGCCTTCAGGGGGCTTTCGGCTGCCCGATAGGACGCCATCGCGGTCTTGCCGGTTGCGTCCATGACGGTCAGGGCGAAGTCGCTGGTGCCGTGCGCGGCGGCCCGGTGCAGCACTTCGTCCCGGCTCATGCCGCGCGTGCTGGTGCCCATGCGCTCCACGGCTTCGCGGGCCATGTCCATCAGGCTCACGTCGGCATAGGTGCGCGACGCCTCGGGCAGCTCTTCCAGCCCGCCCATGCGATAGGCCAGCGCCTCCGCTTGCCGGGTGCGGATGGTGGCCGGGTCTTCGTTCGAGCCATGCACGCGGACGACGGGGGCCGAGCGGCGGGTTTGTTGGGCGTCGAAGACAGCAGCCTTGGCGGCGGTCATGTCGGCTTCGTCGTCAATGAGCTGGTCGGCCAGCTCCGGGCCAAGCCCGGCAGCGCGGACAAGCCCCCGGATGTCGCTCCGGCGTTGCGCTTCCGCCTCTTGCGGCGAAAGGGTTTCGATAGTCTCGGGCATGGGTTCCTCTTTCTGCCGTAGACGGGCGGACGGGTCCGCCGGGTTGGAGGTCAACGTGACCTCGGTGAGACGCCACCCGGTCGGGCTCTTCACCCGGCCTTGCGGCGTATTCCGTTCGGTCCAGCCCGAGACGCGGTAGCCGATACTGACTCCGCTCACGGTGCCGTCCGCGATCCGCTGGACCACGGGGGCCGCGTCTTCGGCGCTGGTGATTTCGAGCACGGCCACCACGGCGTCGCCTTCCACGGCGACGGACCGGACGCGGCCAAGCTGGTCGCGGACAGAGGCGGTTCGGTGCGAGTCCAGGACGGGCAGCCCGTCAGCGCCCGACAGGTCCAGCGTGTCAGCGGTCAGCACTTCCAGAAACGGCCCCCGGGCGTCGCGCCGGGTTACGGGCGACGGCGTGGCGATCACGGCGGACACGGTGCGCGTCTCCGGGTCATAGCTGTTGGGGCGGGTCTGGGCGGCCCGCGTCAGGGCGTTATCGAGGGGCAAGGCGGGCCTCCATGCGTTTGAAGGTGTCGGTGTCGCGGGTCATGAGCTTGCCCGAGCGGGGGCAGCGCACGGCGCTGGCGCGGGCGATATTCATGGTCAGCTTGGGGCCGTAGCGGTCAGTGCGCGCGCCGGTCTCAGTTACCAGCTTTCGCCACGTGATTTCATTGGTCATTGGCCGCCCCCTTCGCGCTGAAGGTCAAACCAAGCTCGGCTTCCCGGGCGCGGTCGTCGGCAATTTCGCGGTCCAGCTCGGCCACGTTCCAGCCGAGTTGTGCGACGGCTTGGCGGCGGCTGGTCAGGCCCATTTCGAGGGCAGCGCGGGCCGCCTCCATGTCCTTTTGCGGGTCCACCTGCATCGGGCGCGGCGGCAACCATTCAGCTTTGCGCGCGGCGGCAAGGTCGGCCACGTCCAGATGCCCGGCCACGTATTCGTCGGTGACGAAGCGTCGAAAGATCGGATTCAGGAATTGCGGAACAAGCGTGTGATAGACGTATTGCTCCACCTTGGCCCGGAACGGCAGAAGCCCGGCCCGCAGGCTGGAATAGTTCGCTTGGCTCAGATCGCCGTCAACAAGGTGCTGGGGCACGCCAAGCCCGGCGGCAATCTGGCCGAGCGTCAGCTTTGCGAAGGCGATGGACTCCTTGGCTTGCTCGGGCGCGGCGAACTTGATGTCAGTGCCGCCCGGAAGGACGCGCACCACGCCGGGTTCAAGGGAAATGTCCCCGCCATCGGCTTCGGGGAAGGCTTCACCAGCCCCGCCCATGTTCGTGGTGTCGGTGACGAAGCCCGCGAACATGGAAGAGATTTTGAGCCCGACAAGCATGGCATCAAGGGCTTGGTCCAGCTCACTCACGGTCAGTAGGACGGGGGCGAGCTGGGAAATGCCGCGCACTTGGCCCGGGCCGAGCTGGCGGAAAATGTGGATCACGTCTTCAGCCGGAACGCGGATGGACTCTTGCGCGGTCGGGAAAAGATCGGTCGGGCGTTGCGGGCGGAAGTGATAGGCGCGGCGCGTGCCATTGGCGGCAAACTCCACGCCCGCCACCACATAGCCGCCGTCGCCCAAGTCGCGGGTGTCGGACTCGTCCAGCGCCTCGGCAGGGTATTGCCGCCAGACGGTGCGCCCGTTGCGGTTCTCGGCCACGAAGAGAGCTTCCCCGTCCACGATCTCGGCCAGCACGGCGGCGGCGGTCATGCCCCGGAAGTCGGTGCGCCCTTCGGCGTCCAGATCGGCGTTGGAAAACGCCTTGTCGATCAGCGCGGCCATATCCTTGTCGGGATAGGCCGAATTGGCTTCGATACCCGCCCCCACTGCCTCGGCCACAATCGCGTCCACGGCGTTGCGGATATAGCCGTTGTTGGCATAGGCGTGCCGAGCCCGGGCGCGCACCGGAATGGCGGCGGCCAGCGTTTCGGTGCCATGCGAGCCGAAGTGCCGCCCGAAGCCCGCGCCGCGACGGCCACCGGCAGCCGCGTCAAAGGATCGGACGGCCACCGGGGCCGCGTCGCGCTTGAAGGGATTGAGGCGGGACAGCAGGGACATGGCTTAGTGCGCCTTCCCCATGCGGTCGATACGCGCCGCCAGCTCCGGGAAGAGCGGATCGACGGCCACCAGAAGACTCGCCAGCGGGACAGCATCGGCGGCAAGGGTCAGGCCCTCGCCAAGCTCGCCGTGGTCGCCATGCGAAAGAGCGGCGCGGCAATTGACGGTGCCGGAAGGCTTCTGTTGCCAAGCCACGTGCAAGGTGAAGCCGGGCGGTGTCTGGGGGGCCGTGGCGTATTCGCTCCACATCCATTCGGCGGGGCTCTCCGGCGGGTTCTCGCCCTCGCCCGGACGCCACGTCTGAAGGCGGGTCGCGGCGGCCTGCATGGCCTCTTTGGACAGCCCGCCAAGGTCCACCATACGGGACAGGACAGCGGCGGTCACAGCGTCGCCAGTCGAGAAAAGCAGCGTGCCCCGGCCATCGCTATCGGAGCGTTGGCGGGTGACGATGTAGCCCTTGGCGACGAAATTCTTGATGCGCAGGCGAGCAGAGTCAGGGGACAGGGCTTCGCTTGCGATGAGTTGCCCGAGCTGGGCGGCGGTAAAGGTCTGGGTCACGGAAACCTCCATAGGTTGCCCCGTGACCATGCTGCCGACTCGGTCGGAAGTCAAGGATTCGGTTTTTATGGAATCGGATGTTGTGGAATCAGAAATGACTTGCTACAGATGAGTCGTCGGTTTGGTTGATCGACGAGTGCCAGTGGCCGGGCGGGGTTGTCCTCCCCCGTTCGGCCACACAGAATTTGCCCGGTTAGCCGTCTCCGGGCAGATACGGGGGGCGCGGTAGTCCCATGCTAGTCAAGCGCCCCCCACTTTCCCAAGAGCTGCCAATGCCCACAAAGCGCCAAAAAGAGAAAGCCGAACGGAACGCCCAGCGTTTCATTCGGCTTGTCCTTCGCGGCTGGCGGGTGGAGACAATCGAGGAATTGCCCGAAGCCGCCCGCAAGTCGCTCATGCAGCAGGTGGAGTGGAAGCGGAATCGCTTCGATTGAAGTCAGTCGGCGCTTATCGTCCAGCCCATAGTATCGGCCATTGCAGACGGAATTACTTTGTCCAACATGGCGTCCATAATTAGGGACGCGCCCACGGCATAGAACGGCCCGTCAAACCTCCCATTAGATAGGCCAGCTTGCCGAAGGTATTCCATCATACCATCCAGATCGCTGTAGCACTGGACGACGCCCAACCAGTGAAACATTTCCGTTTGGCCTTGGCTTGGCTCGGCATAGGCCGCTTCCAGACGGCCCAAGGCCTTCAGGCAGCCCCCAATATCTCGGTTCAACGAAAAAAGCGCATATTCCTTGGAGTTTAGGGCTCGCGTCAGGCGTTCACCTTGCGCCCCCATTTCCTCAGTGATCCACTGCGTCTCAGACGGCGACAGGCGCGGGACACGGCTATCGAAGTTCTGCCAATAGCTCTTTAGGGCCGCGACATATTCCTTCCGCGTTTCGATAGAAACGTAGGGTTCACCCCCGAATGGAATAATTTGATAGATCGCGCTTTCGAGGTCTTTTGTCCCTGCCACCGTCGGCGCTGGATGCAACAGGAACCCCGCGACAGAGGTGATTAACGCAAAGTTCCGAAACATTTACTGCCCCTCAAGCCATTTACTTTTCGCCACGGTAGCGCGGCGCTTGGGCATTGTCACCGCCTGAACCTCTTCGGCGCGACGGTCCACGTTGGCGTTGACCAGATTGCGCACGGCCATTGCGTAGATCACGCAATCGAGGGACTCCGCCCGGCGGCCCGGGGTGCGTTCCCATTGCCGGATCGGCGCGCCCTTGCGGTAGTGGACCACCAGCCGTTCGGACGCCAACTCTTCATAGAAGCGCCCTTCCAGCGTGTCAGAGAAGCGGACAGAGCGGCCACGGGTCAGCCGGTTGATAAGCTGCCCCTTGAGCCCGTCCACGCCCACAATGAAGAGCCGCGCGCCCCGGGTGTCGCTGGCCTTGATCGCCTGCCGGTCGCCCGATGCACCCTTCACGGCATAGATGCGGCGGCCCATGCGCGGGCGGCAGAAGCCAAGCACGCGGTCCATCGTCACGCCGTCGCCCGCGTCGATGCCCGTGGCGTCCACCCGCAGGAAGCCGCCCTTGGGGTGCTTCCAGACGGTGCGTAGGGCGTCGTCCAGCTCGGCCCACACGTCGTCCGCCATCGGGTCGCCCCAGATGACGTCTTGAGCCAAGATGAAGACTTCATCCCGGCCCCAGCCCACGAAGACCATTTCCAGCCGGTCGCGCTGCACGTCCACGCCACAGGTGACAAAGAGCACGTCCCCCGGGATCGCATCGGGCAGCCCGAAAGGCTCGGCCCGGGCGGCCAGTGCCGCGTCGTCGATCTCTTCGGCAGCCTCACGCCAGCCTTGGCCCATGAGGGTGTTGGTCCAGACTTGCAGCTTGTCCGGGTGCGCCTTCGATTCAAGGAACTCTTGAGCGATCTTGCCCCAAGAGGCGTTCGCCAGCGTGGACACCAGCGCGTTGAGCCGGAAACCGGCGTGGCCCTCCACCTCGGGCCGCGTGATGCGCCAGCGCCCGGCGGCCACCATCGCAGGCTTGTGCCGCTCTTCGGTCACGGCCCCGCAGCTCGGGCAGACATAGGCGGCCTTCAGGGGCTCGCCCTCGGGCCATTGTATGTCTGCCCACGTGATTTCGTGGAAGTCGCCACAGTGCGGGCACGGGCACTCATACACACGGGAGTCGCTGTTGGCGTAGCTCCGCAGCACGTTGGACGTGGCCTCAAGCGTCGGGGTGCTGCCCAGCACGATCTTGCGGTTGGGGAAGCTCAAGGTGCGGCGCTCGGCCAGCGTGAGGGGCGAGCCCTCGGCCCCCGGCTCCATCGCGTCGGCTTCGTCGATCAGCAGGACGCGGACGTTGTGGCGGCGCAGGTTGCGGGGGCTCTTGGCGGCCACCACCTTGAGGCTGCCACCGGGGAAGCGGCGGGACAGCAGCGTGTTGCGCCCGGCTTCGTCGGTCTCGGCAGACATGAGCCCCTTCAGTTCCGGCGTGGCCGAGAAGATGGGTTCCAGATCGCTCACCACGTAGTCGCGGGCGTCCGCCTCGGTCGGCTGCAAGACCATGATCGGCGCGGGCTCATTGGCGATGTAGGCGGCCACGGTGCCCGAAAGCAGCGTGGTCAGCCCGACGCGCACCGGCTTCACCACGGTCACGCGCTCAATCAGCGGGTCAGAAATGGCTTCAGCGATGCCCCGTTGATACGGCCAGAGCGTGACGCGCCCCGGAGTGGCCGAGACGCCTTCAGGCAGCCGCATGGTGCCTTCGATCCAATCGGGCAGGCTCAGGCGCGGCGGCGGCTTCAGAGCGGCCATAGCGTTGCGGCGGGTTCGGGTCAGGGTGTCACTCATGTTCGGCCAGCTCCATCAGCACGTCGCGGACTTCGGCGTCCAGCGCGGCAAGGTCATGCGGGGTCAGGTGGCCGAGCTTGCCAGCGGCCCGGCTCGGCAGGGCGAGGAAGGCGGCGCGCACGTCCCGCAGGACGCCAGCCCATTCGCGTTCCACCTCGGCGGCGGCGATCAGCTCGCCACGGGCTCGGGCGTTCTGAAAGGCGAGCTTGTCCGCGTTCTCTTTTGCCAGCCGGAGCTTTTCGGCGGCCAGCTCGGCGTCGGCCCGGCGGCCAGTAGCTCCGGCGCGGGCGTGGTCGCAATAGGCTTTGACGGCGGCACGAAGCGGAAACCGCTTGTCGGCGTTCCGGGGGATTACGCCTTCCCGGGCGAGGGCCGAGACGCGGTTGGCGGTAAGGCCGAGCCATTCCGCCAACTCGCCAGCGGTCACGCCCTCGGGTTCCGGGCCACCCACCAGCGCGTCGATTTCTGCCATTTCAGTCTTGGGGATCATGCGGGCCTCTCGGGAAAGTTGGGAACGGCGGGAACGCCGGTAAATTCGGGAAAATCGGGTTTCCCATTTGAAATTTTTTCTGAAGCGGGAAGCATCGGGGCTCCGCGCCACCCGCGATTGCCATAGCTCAGGGGGGAACCGTGGGAACGGCGGGAAGCTCGGGAACGCGCCGCTTTACCGCCTGCCGTTACGGGCTGGTGTCCGCATAGTTGGGACAAGTGGGACATGTTTGCCGGTTCCCCTCTATGCGTGTGTGCGCGCCCGCGCGTAGGCGATAAACCGGAAGACTTGTCCCACTTGTCCCAATCGAGTGATTTCAATGACTTACACAAGCGCATCAAACTCGCCTCTCACTTGCTCGCGCAGTTTCAGCCCCATGTATCCGCGTCCACGAATCCCGCCCCGATTTTTGACGGCCTCAAATCCAGCCTTCTTGAGCTTCTCGGGGAAAGTCCGCTGCACCGAACCCGGGTCTTCCCGGT
Source organism: Paenirhodobacter sp. CAU 1674 (assembly GCF_029222945.1). Taxonomy (NCBI): domain Bacteria; kingdom Pseudomonadati; phylum Pseudomonadota; class Alphaproteobacteria; order Rhodobacterales; genus Paenirhodobacter; species Paenirhodobacter sp. CAU 1674. The sequence goes on from NZ_JARHUH010000007.1 coordinate 39,197, forward strand.
TGCGGTAAGCGTAGTCGCGCCACGAGTCGAAGAGGTCCGTCGTGAGGGTCGCCTTGCCCGGCACCAGTTCGCAGTCGTCTTCCAGCCAGCAGGCAAACGTATCTTCCCGAGCGAAGTAATCCCGCGTTGCGGCTTCCACGACAGCCGGACGCACCAGCCCGTTTTCCTGCCAGTCCAGCGCACCCCGGATCGCCCACGACAGAATCCCCGGCCACTCGGCTTTCAGCTTCTCGGGCAGGTGTTCGTCCTTCGCGGCGGGCGGGTGATCGAAAGGCAGGATCATGAAGCGGCGGCGGATCGCGGAGTCCACGTCGCTCAGACCGGGGGCGTTGTTGCCCACAATGGTCAGCTTGAACGCGGGGCGGAACTCGAAGCTATCCTGACGCATGAAGCGCGCCGTGATCGGGTCGCCACCCGTCAGCGCCTTGATACGGTTCTCAGCCCATTTCGAGCCCGCTTCCGTTTCACTGGCAACCGCCATGCGCGGCCCGTGGAGACGCGCCAGTTCTTCCGGGTGCGCCTCATGCCGTTGCGCCGTGAGAGTGGACGTTGCGACGTTGGCGGCATACTCGGCCATCAGATCATACAGCACCGAAACCGCCGTGGTCTTCCCAGAGCCGCCCGGCCCGTAGATGAAAAGCAGCACTTGTTCGCGGGTCTCGCCCGTGAGGTTGTATCCGGCCCATTGCTGGAAGAAACGGATCGCCGCCGCGTCGCCGCCAAGGGCTTGGTCAAGAAACGCCAGCCAACGCGGGCAGTCGCGTTCGGGATCGAAAGAATCGAGCGGAACGGGCGTGATTGCCGCCGCCTTCGACACGTAGTCTTCAGGCCGCCCCGGGCGAAGCTGCCCCGTCCGCAGGTCCACCACGCCGCCCGGAGTGCCGAGCAACATGGCGTCACTGTCCCAGCCCGAAGCCGAGAAAGCGAACTCGCGCACGGTGCGCGCGCCGCGTTCAATGGCTTCCCAGACGTTCACGTTCTTCAGCGCCTTGGCCTTCGGATCGCGGGCCGCCAGATCGGTGGAGACGGCGCGGGCGTAGTGTTTGGCGAGCTGGGTTTCCTCGCGTTGCCAGCGGTGCCCCATGAAACGGAACCACCGCCCGGCGTTGTGATCGAAGAGCAATTCCCCAACGTGCCTATCGGTGAAGGCGCGGATGACTCCATCTTGGTCAAGATCGAAGCCCGCCAGCTCATCCACAAATTCGGGCTCTTGGCCGTCGGGGTGTTGGTCAATCCAGATTTCATCGAAGTCGGCCATCAGGTCGTCGTCCACCACGTGCGCGGCCTTGGACACTTCGCGCCCATAGACATGCGTAAGAACTTCCGGGATTTCCCGCACACGCTCATACCATCGCGAGTCCCGCTCGGCCTCGGGCACCTCATTGAAAGCGGCGCGCAGCTTCTCGCCAACACGCAGCAACGGCTCGCCTTGAGCGGCCCAATGCCCCGCCAGCCGAATGGCCGAAACGTGGAAGTTCTCAGCGGTTCGGATCGCTTCAAGCGCGGCGGCTTCGTCCAGACGCTCGCCCGTCCCGCCGGTCCCGCCGATAGTCCCGGGCTTGCCCATCGCTCCGGCGTCCAGATCGTCGGCTTCGTCAAGATAGCGGCCATCGGCAAGGAAGGTCTGGACCGGCGGCCTGCCTTCCACCCCGCCCGCATAGTAGGATTGAGACAGCACGAAGGACTCGCCTGCCAGAGCCCCCTTCAGGACGCCGTTGACGCGCGCCAGAAGGCGATAGCGGTCTTTGGGCGGCATGGATTTGCTGAAGGGGCAGATGACGCGCCAGCGGGGCTTCTGGGGCGTGTGCGACGGCGTGGTGTAGATCAGCGCCGCAAGCCGGGCCGCTTCCAGAAGGTCGCGCGCCTCTTCAGGCTGCATTGTTCCGGCGTCGTGGTCGCCCTCCACGCCGTTCACGTGCTTCACGTTGTCGTTCGTCCGGTAGCAGCCCTTCGCGCTCTTGGCGTCCCCAAAGGTCGCCGCCTTGATCCACGGCAGCTTGTCTTTGCTCTTGGCGGTCTTGGCCTCAATTTGGGCGGCCAGCTTGCGGAGCGAACCGCGCACCTCTTTCTTCTCGAAGGCCCACTGGTTCGGGAAGTTGGTGAACGTCATGGGCCGGTCAAGGGGGCCTTGGTCTTCAACGGATTTCGGGTTATATTTGGTCTGCATCGTTCAGCCTTTCTTAGATGCCACGGCGCGGGGGTTCGCAGACCCTGCACGCCAAATTTCAGGTAGCCCGTCCCCGTAGCAGAGGGGGCGGGTTACTCATTTCAGGGGGTGACGCGCATACACGCGGCGATGTCGGTGAGAAGCCCCCGGGCGTTCTTCGCCACGCAGCTCGCGTGCGCCGTCGGGTTCAGGAAAGGTTCCGTGCGGGCTTCGCCTCGGTCCCCTTTCGCAGATGCCCAGAGCCATATCGTTTGACCTTGGCAGATGTTCTTTCCGCAGAGGATGCAGAAGCGGGCTTCATAGCCGTCATAGGGCGCGCTCTTGTCGCCTTTTACGAAAACACTCATGGGTTTTTCCTTTCGAGATTCCGAAAGGACGGGCCGAAATTGGTGGGACAAAAATCCTGAAAAACCTAATGAAATTATGGGAAGATTTAGTGTCCCACTTTCACATAAGTCATTGATTCAGGGTATTTTCTGCACTCCGGCTCTGGGCACCACTTACTCACCATAAGTTGCAAGTAATTCAATCAATCCCGTGGCATGTGTTCCTTCCCGGTGCACGTTTGAGCACATATGGGACTTGCTTTGAGGCACGTTGAACGCAGCAACTCAGGGCCGGGGCAGTCTTGCGCGATCGGCTGGCGGGGATCAGTCACGCGCGGCGGGCCGGGGCGGCGCGGAAAACTGGTAACGGGCCGTGCCGGATGGCCCCGGGCGATCAGTCGCCGCCGCCGCCAAGGGTGACCGACATGAAGCGCCGGAAAATCTCGGCGGCGGGTTTAAGCGGTTCAGCGCGCAGCCAGGCCAGCCCCACATCCATGCTGGGCACGTCATCGGCCACCCGGCGCGCCTCGAGCCGCTGCCCTTCCAGCGACCAGGGCCGATAGACCATGTCGGACAGGATCGTGATTCCCATGCCCCCCGCAACCATCGAGCGGACGGCCTCGACCGAGCTGGTCGAGAAGATCACATTGGGCTGCACCCCCACCCGTTCCCAGTAACGCCCTGCGGTGCGGCTGGCCTCGTCCACGGTCAGCATGACATAGGGTTCGCGCGCGATGTCGCGCAGGCTGACATGTTCGGCGGCGCAGAACGGGTGATCGGTTGGCATCCACAACCGCCGCTGCGAACGCACCAGAACCTCATGCGCCAGATCGGTGTGATTGCCGATGTTGGACACCAGCATCACGGCCAGATCGAACTCGCCGCCGATCACCCCGGCTTCGACCGCGGCGCGCGGGACTTCGTGCAGATCAAGCGTGATGCGCGGATAGGCCCGGCGAAACCGGGCCAGATAGCGCGGCATGAAATAGCCCGCGACGGTATAGGTCGTGGCCAGCCGCAGATGGCCGCTTTCCTTGCGCTCGGTGCCCAGCGGGCTGCGCACGGCGTCCTCGACCGCGGCCAGAATCCCGCGCGCATGGTTCAGGAATCGCGCCCCCTCGATCGTCAGCGTGACGCCGCCATGGCCGCGTTCGAACAGCCGCACGTTCAATTGCGTTTCCAAAGATTGCACAGCGGATGTCACTGCGGACTGGGAAATGTTCATTTCCATAGCAGCCTGGCTCACCTGCCCGGTTTCGGCCGCGGCCACGAAATAGCGGATTTGCTTGAATGTCAAGGACATAGGGGGCTTTCTTCGCAATATCTGTTTTTTCGATATTTTTATGTAAAATTTAGTATTTCACAACGCTTCACCTTTCGCTCCACCCTCGGGCGCAGGGAATTTTGGAGTAGACAGATGCGCGTGACACTCAACTGCGACATGGGCGAAAGCTTCGGCCTTTACCGGATGGGGGACGATCACGGCATGATGCCGCTGATCGACGTGGCCAATGTCGCCTGCGGGTTTCACGGCTCTGATCCCGACCATATGCGCGCCACCGTCAAGCTGGCGAAACAGCATGGGGTGAAGGTGGGCGCGCATCCCTCGCTGCCCGATCTGCAGGGCTTCGGGCGGCGCGAGATGAAGATGGGCCGCGAGGAAATGGCCAATTGCATCATCTATCAGATCGGCGCCCTGCAGGGGTTTCTGCGCGCCGAGGGGATGGAACTGCATCATATCAAGCCGCATGGCAGCCTGTATGGCATGGCCGCCCGGCAAGAGGCGATCGCCCATGCGGTCTGCGATGCCGCCGATGTCTTCCGGGTGCCGCTGTTTGGCATGACCGGCACGCTGCATGAAGAAATCTATGCCCTGCGCGGGCACAGTTTCATCCCGGAATTTTATTGCGATCTGGATTACCGGCCCGATGGCTCGCTCATCGTGACGCGCGAGCACGAGGCCAAGGACCCCGCCGAAATGGCCGCGCGCTGTGTGCGGGCGATCCGTGAAAATCTGGGCACGGCGACCGACGGGTCGACCTTCCCGACCCGCTGCGAAACCATCTGCGTGCATTCCGACACGCCCAATGCCGTCGACATCGCCCGCGCCGTGCGTGCGGTGGTGGCCGAATAAACCGTCTGACCTGACCCCAGCGAACGGAGAGCTGCAATGCCCCAGATCCTGTCCCCCCTGCCCGGAACCTTCTATCGCGCGGCCTCGCCCGACCAACCGCCCTACAAGGCCGATGGCGATGCGGTGGCCGTGGGCGATGTGATCGGGCTGATCGAGGTGATGAAATCCTTCCACGAGGTCACCTCCGAAGTGGCGGGCAGCAACATCCGCTTCGCGGTCGAGAACGAGGAACCCGTGATGGCGGGCGCACCCTTGGCGGATCTCGACTGATGCTGAAGAAACTTCTGATCGCGAACCGGGGCGAGATTGCCGTGCGGATCATCCGCGCGGCCCGCGATCTGGGGATTGCGACGGTGGCGGTCCATTCCGCCGCCGATGCCGAGGCGCTGCATGTGCAACTGGCCGATGAGGCGGTGAACATCGGGCCGCCGGCGGCGAAGAAATCCTATCTCAACATGCAGGCGATCCTGCAGGCCGCGGCCGATACCGGCTGCGACAGTATCCACCCGGGCTATGGCTTTCTGGCCGAGAATGCGGACTTCGCCGATGCGGTGGCGGCGGCGGGGCTGGTGTTCGTCGGGCCGTCGGGCGATGCGATCCGGCTGATGGGCGACAAGGTTTCCGCGCGCTCGGCCGCGCATGCGGCGGGGGTTCCGGTGGTGCCGGGCTCGACCGGGCGCGTGGCCGGGATCGAGGCGGCGCGCCATGTGCTGATCGACGCAGGATTTCCGGTGATGATCAAGGCGGCGGCGGGCGGTGGCGGGCGCGGCATCCGCATCGCGCAGAACCTGTCCGAATTCGAAGCCGCCTTCCCGCAGGCCGAGGCCGAGGCGCTGGCTGCCTTTGGCGATGGCGGTCTGTATATGGAGCGGGTGATCGGCCAGGCGCGCCATATCGAGGTGCAGATCCTGGGCGATGGCAGCGATGCGATCCATCTGTGCGAGCGCGAATGTTCGCTGCAGCGCCGCCGCCAGAAGGTCTGGGAAGAGGCGCCCTCGGCTGCGCTGTCGGACAAGCTGCGCGATCAGCTGTGCGCCTCGGCGGTCGCGCTGGCGCGGGCGGTGGGCTATTCCGGCGCGGGCACGGTTGAATACCTGTATGACGATGCGGCCGATCAGTTCTATTTCATCGAGATGAACACCCGCATTCAGGTGGAACATCCGGTGACCGAGATGATCACCGGCGTCGATCTGGTGGCCGAGGGGCTGCGCATCGCGGGCGGCGAGGCCCTGCGCCTGACGCAGCGCGACATCACCGCGCGCGGCCACGCGATCGAGGTGCGGATCAATGCCGAAGACCCCGCGCGCGATTTCGCGCCCTTCCCGGGGGTGGTGGGCGCGCTGCGGGTGCCGAGCGGGCCGGGGGTGCGGTTCGATTCCATGCTCTATCCCGGCTATCAGGTGCCGCCCTTCTATGACTCGCTGCTGGCCAAGCTGATCGTGCATGCCGAAACCCGCGAAGCGGCGATCACCCGGTTGCAGCGCGCGCTGTCGGAGCTGCGCATCGAGGGCATGAAAACCACCAAACCGCTGTTTCAGGCGCTGGCCTCCGATCCGGCCGTGCAGGCGGGCGCCGTTCACACCCGCTGGCTGGAAGGCTGGCTGACCGAAAACGCAAGCCGCCTTGGCGCGGCGGAAAGCTGAAAGGAAACAGGGATGTCGATACGTTTCAGTTACGGCGGCGACGAGCATATCTTCGGAGAGGTTTCCGAAGCGATGTCGCTGGCCTCGTTCTTCACCGGCCTGTCGATGATCAACGCGGTGCGCGCGGCGCAGATCCCGGGCGTGATCGAGACCTGCCCCGCGAATGCCAGCTTTCAGGTCAAGTTCGATCCCGACCGCATCAGCCCCGCCGATCTGCTGGCCGAGCTGAAAAGCTTTGAGGTGGAGGCCGCGAAATCCGACCAGACGCTGGCCACGCGGATCATCGAACTGCCGGTCTATTTCCAGGACCCCTGGACCCACGAGGTCGAGATGCGCTTCCGCGAGCGGCATCAGGACCCGAACGCCACCGATCTGGAATATTCCGCGCGGATCAACGGCTATGCCACGATCGAGGAATTCGTGGCCGCCTATGCCGGGCAGCCGTGGTTCGTGTCGATGGTGGGCTTCGTGGCGGGCCTGCCGTTCCTGTATCAGCTGGTCGAGCAGAAAAAACAGATCCAGGCGCCGAAATACCTGCGCCCGCGGACCGATACGCCCAAGCTGACGGTGGGCCATGGCGGCTGTTTCTCGGCGATCTATTCGGTGCGCGGTGCGGGCGGTTATCAGATGTATGGCGTGACGCCCGCCCCGATCTACGACCCGACCCGGCAGGTGCGCTATCTGAGCGAGGAGATGTGCCTGTTCAAGCCCGGCGACATCGTCAAATACCGGCCCCAGACCCGCGACGAATACGACGCCACGCTGGAACAGATCGCCGCGAACGCCTGGGAGCCGACGATCCGCGCCTGTGACTTCAGCCTGACCGACTTCAACCGCGACATGGCCGGCACCAATGCCCGCCTGATGGAGGCTCTCAATGGCAATTAAGGTCATCTCGCCGGGGCTTTCGACCTCTGTTCAGGATCTGGGCCGTCCGGGCTATTACCACCTCGGCATTCCCGAAGGCGGCGGCATGGACCGCTTCGCGACGATGGTCGCCAACCTGCTGGTGGGCAACCACGAGGGCGCGGCGGTGCTGGAAGCGACATTCATGGGGCCGGAACTGGAATTTACCCAGGATGCCGTGGTCGCCGTCACCGGCGGCGATCTGCCGCCCAAGGTCAACGGGGTCGAGCAACCGACCTGGGAAAGCTTTGCGGTGAAGGCGGGCGACCGACTGAGCTTCGGTTTTCTCAAGGGCGGCGCGCGGGCCTATATCGCGGTCTCGGGCGGGATCGACGTGCCGGTCGTTCTGGGCTCGCGCTCGACCTATGTGCTGGGCGCGCTTGGCGGGTATCAGGGTCGGGTGCTGAAGGCGGGGGACGCATTGCCGGTCGGGCAGGGCGCGGGCGTGGCGGGCCGGTCGCTGCCGGCAGACCTGCGCCGCGTGCAGCCCGCGGCGATCGAGCTGCGGATGCTGCCGGGGCTTTACTGGCACCGCATCACCGAGGCCGCGGGCAAGCGCTTCTTCGAAGACACCTGGAAGGTCGCCCCCGAGGCGGACCGCATCGGCTATCGCTTCCGCGGGGGGCATCCGCTGGAATTCGTGGCGCGCGAGCAACCCTTCGGTGCGGGGTCGGACCCGTCGAACATCGTCGATGCCTGCTATCCCTATGGCTCGATCCAGGTGCCTTCAGGGACCGAACCGATCGTGCTGCATCGCGATGCGGTCTCGGGCGGCGGCTACATGATGCTGGGCGTGGTGATTTCGGCCGATATGGACCGGATCGCGCAGCTGCAGCCGCACACGCCCGCGCAGTTTGTCCCGGTGACGATGGATCAGGCGCTGGCCGCGCGGGCCGACAACCGCGCGCTGTTCGACCGGGCGCGCGCGCATCTGGCGGGCTAGGGGGCAGGCGGGGGTGCGCACAGGGTCAAACTGCTGCGCGCCCTCAGACAAGACAGGCCCCGCTGCCCGCGCGAGGCTCTGACGATCGGACGGCCCGAAAAGAGGTCGCCGCACACAGGGAGGGACGGCCATAGCCCGAAAGCACCGCTTTCGGGACCGGGCGCCCCTTTGTCCTATGACTTGAGACGGATGGGAGAGGCGGCATGGGCCAACTCGAAGCTGACAACATATCGGTGGCCTTCGCGGGGCTGAAGGCGCTGTCGGACGTGCGCCTGAGTGTGACGCCGGGCCATATTACCGGGCTGATCGGCCCGAACGGCGCGGGCAAGACGACGCTGGTCAATGTGCTGACCGGGTTTCAGGCGCCGACCGCAGGGGCGGTCCGGCTGGACGGGCACAGCCTGGCCGGGTTGCAGCCGCATCAGGTCCGCCGCCGCGGCATCGCGCGCACCTTTCAGGGCGGGCGGCTGTTTCGCGATCTGCCGGTGATCGACAATCTGGAGGTGACGGGCGTCGGGCTTGGCCAGTCGCGCCGCGCCGCAATCGCCGAGGCGCAGGCGATGCTGGACTGGATGGGCATTGCGCCCCTGGCCGATCAGATCGCGGGCACGCTGCCCTATACCGACGAACGCCGCGTGGCGATCGGGCGGGCGCTGATGGGGCGGCCCGGCTACATTCTGCTGGACGAACCCGCCGCGGGCATGAGCGCCCCCGAGGCCGCCGAACTGGCCGCCCTGATCCGCCGCATCGCGCGCGATCTGAACTGCGGCGTGCTGCTGATCGAACATAACGTCGGGCTGGTGCTGGAAACCTGCGATCATATCGTCGTGCTGGATTCCGGCGCGGTGATCGAGGATGGACCGCCCGCCCAGATCCGCGCCTCGGAAACCGTGCGCCACGCCTATATGGGCACCGCCGCCGACAGTGCGCTGCCGGTGCTGGAGGTGATGGAATGAGCCTGCTTGCGGTTTCCGATGTCACCATCCGCTATGGCCGCCTGACCGCCGTGCGCGAGGTCGCCTTCACCCTGGCCGAGGGCGAGATCCTGTTCATCACCGGGCCGAACGGCGCGGGCAAATCGTCCTTGATGCGGGCGATCGCCGGGGTGACGCCACCCGCCGGTGGGCGCATCGACTTCGGCGGCGCCGAGATCACCGGCCGCGCGCCCGAAGACATCGCCCGCATGGGCCTGTCGATGGTCCCCGAGGGCCGCGATGTGTTCGGATCGCTCAGCATCGAGGAAAACCTGATCGTCGGCACCGGCATGCATACGCGTGAACGCGGCTGGCGCGCGCGGGCGGCCAGCGTACTGGAAGAGGTGTATGACACCTTCCCGATCCTGAAAGAGCGCCGCCATTCTCAGGCGGGGCTGTTGTCGGGCGGGCAGCAGCAGATGCTGGTGATCGGGCGCGCGCTGATGACCAACCCGCGGCTGATCGCGATTGACGAGCCCTCGCTGGGGCTCGCGCCCAATATCACCGATCAGGTCTACGAACGGCTGATCGGCCTGCGCCGGCATCGCAAGCTGACCCTGCTGATCGTCGAGCAAAGCTCGACCCGGGCGATGATGGTCGGCGGGCGGATGATCCTGATGCGCGGCGGGCAGATCCTGCTGGATGGCGACGCGCAGGCGATGGGCCAGAGCGAGGCCCTGCAGGCGGCCTATTTCGGATATGCGGAAGGAGAGCACTGATGTTGCAGGTTTTGTTCGATGCGCTCAGCCTCGGTTCGCTTTATGCGCTTGGCGCCTTGGGGATCGCGCTGATCTTCGGGGTGATGCGGCTGGTCAACTTCGCGCATGGCGATGTGATCGCCTTTGCGGTCTTTGCGCTGTTGTGGCCTTCGGTCGATGCGGTGGCCATCGTGTTTGCGGGCAAGATGCCGTGGTTCCTGCTGATCCCGTTCATTCTGGCGGTGGGGGCGGGGCTGTCGGTGCTGTCCGAGGTGGTGGTGTTCCGCCGCTTCCGCCACGCCAGCCCCGCGACGATGATGATCGCCTCTTTCGCGCTTGGCTTCGTGATCCGCTATTTCCTGCTGATGCTGTTTTCCAGCCGGCCGAAGTCGATCTCGCTCTTGCCCGCGCTCAGCCAACCGGTCGAGGTGCTGGGCGCGCGGATGCCGCTGCTGCAGCTGATTACCATCGTCGCGACGCTGGTGATGCTGACGGGCCTGTCGGTCTTTGTGCGCCGCACCCGCTTCGGGCTGGAGATGCGCGCCGCGGCCGAGAATTTCACCATGGCGCGGATGCTGGGGGTGCGGGCGAACCGCGTCATCATGGGCGCCTTCGCGCTGTCGGGGGCGCTGGCGGGCGCCATCGCCATCATCCTGGGCAGCCAGACCGGCACCGTCGACATCCAGATGGGCGGTGCGGTGATGCTGATGGCCTTCATCGCCACGGTGATCGGCGGGCTTGGCAGTCTGGAAGGCGCGGTTCTGGCGGGGTTCCTGATCGGGGCGGCCTCGGTCGTGATGCAGACCGTGCTGCCCCCCGAGGCGCGCCCCTTCCGCGATGCCTTCGTCTACGGGGCGGTGATCCTCGTGCTTTTGTTCCGCCCGCAGGGGCTGATTGCCGCGCGCGGCACCAAGGAAAGGGTCTGAGCCATGGCGCAAGATGCCCAGAAACCGCAGAAATCCGTGCTGCTGCGCACCATCGCCACGCCGCTGATCCTGACCGCGATGATGGTGGCGCTGGCGCTGCTGACACTGGCGGTCGGCTCGCGGCCCTTCAACCAGACGATGATCGACATCTTCGTGCGCGTCATTCTGGTCGTGGGGCTTTACATCTTCGTCGGCAATTCCGGCGTGCTGAGCTTCGGTCATATCGGCTTCACCTGTTTGGGCGCCTACGCCGCCGCCTGGCTGACGATGCCGCCGATGATGAAGGAGCTGTCCTTCCCCGGCCTGCCCGACTGGCTCAAGGCGGTGCAGCTGCCCTACGGGCCAGGGGCGGTGCTGGCGGCGCTGTTCGCGGGGGTGTTTGCCCTGCTGTTCGGGCGGGTGCTGATGCGGCTGTCGGGGATCGCCGCCTCGATTGCCACCTTCGCGATGCTGGCGATGATTAACACGATCTATGCCAATTGGGAAAGCGTGACGGCGGCGACGAATTCGGTCGTCGGCATCCCGATCGTGCGCACGATCTGGCCCTATATGATTGGCGCGATCGTGGCGATCTTCGTGGCCTGGTTGCATGCGGTGTCGCGCTTCGGGCTGGCGCTGCGGGCAGCGCGCGATGAACCCACCGCGGCGCTGGCCTCGGGGATCGACATTCCCCGCGTGCGGCTGGTGGCCTTTGGCCTGTCGGGCGTTGTGATGGGGCTGGGCGGCGCGCTGATGGCGCATTCGATTGGCGTTGTGACGCCCGACACCTTCTATCTGGGTCTGACCTTCATCACCCTTTCAATGCTGGTCGTGGGCGGGATGAGCACACTGTCGGGCGCGGTGTCCGGGGTGGTGATCCTGTCCTTGCTGATCCAGGGCCTGCGCTGGCTGGAACGCGGGGTGCCAGTGGGTAACACGACCTTCGCGCTGCCCGGCGGGTTGCAGGAAATCCTGCTTGGCGTGGTGATGATCGCCATTCTCGCGCGGCGCCCGAACGGGCTGTTTTCCAAGGAATTCGTGTGGCCCTTCGGGGCCCGCGACCGGCGGGGGCCTGCCCTTGCCGCACCGCAAACCGTTCCCGAAGGGGACGCATAACCACGTCGCAAACCGACACCAACAAGGAGAGTTCCCATGTTTCGCACGCAACTGATGACGAGCCTGAGCGTTCTGGCGCTGAGCCTCGCGCCCGCCACCGGCGCGCTGGCCGAGGATGCCGACGGCAATATCGTGGTGGGCTTTGCCACCGCCGAAACCGGCTTCATGCAGGCCTATGACAAACCCGCGCAAGACGCCGCGATGATCCGCATTGACGAGATCAACGCCGCGGGTGGTCTGCTGGGCAAGCAGATCAAGGTGGTGAATGCCGACACCAAGACCGACCGGGCCGAAGGCGCCAAGGCGGGGCTGAGCGTGCTGGACGCGGGCGCCGACATGGTCGTCGTGTCCTGCGATTACGACTTCGGTGCGCCCGCCGCGCTGACCGCGGAATCCTCGGGCAAGATTTCGTTCTTCCTGTGCGCGGAATCGATCAAGGCGGGCATTCAGGGCGTCGGCCCGCACAGCTTCTCGGCCTCGGTTCTGGCGGCGGTGCAGGGTGCGACGATGGCCGAATGGGCCTATGCCAAGAAAGAGGCGCGCGACTTCTATCGCCTTCTGGACACCAGCTATGTCTATAACAAGGGCATCTGCGACGGCTTCGACTGGATGCTGCCCAAGCTGGCGGATGCCACGCTGGCGGGCGAGGATGTGTTCAAGAACGACGACGCCTCGATCGCCTCGCAGATCAGCCGGATCAAGGCGCTGCCGAAGGAACCCGACGCGATCATGCTGTGCACGATGATGCCGGGCGCGGTGTCGGCGATCAAGCAGATCCGCGCGGCGGGGATCAATTCGATGATCCTGAACGGATCGGCCGTGGATGGCAGCTACTGGCTGTCGGCGGTGCCCGATCTGTCGAATTTCTATGTGCCGGTGCAGGGGTCTGTCTATGGTGACGATCCGAACCCGGATGTGAACGCCTTCAACGCGCTTTACAAGGAAAAGACCGGGGCTGACCCGGCGACGCAATACACCTATCCCGGCTATTCGATGATCGACGTCTGGGCCAAGGCGGTGGAGCGTGCGGGCACTATCGACGCCGATGCCGTGGTGGCCGAGCTGGAGAAGATGGACAACGAACCCACCCTGTTCGGGCCGCGCACCTTCACCTCGGAACTGCACCATCAGAACAAGGCGCGTTATCTGATCGTGGAAACCACCGCGGGCAAGCCGGGTGTGATCGACGAATGGACGATTTCGGAGCCGGTGCCGATGGACGCGCTGATGAAGTGATCGCGGGCGGGGGGCGGCCCTGTCGCCCCCGTCGACAAGAACGAACGCCCGGGCCGTGGCCCGGGCGTTTCGCATTGGCAGATGGCGGAGAGGGGCCGCTCAGGCCCCCGCCTTGCGATAGCTGTCTTTCAGCGCGATCCGGGCGCCATCGAAGTGCAGGATATCGCAGCCGTCGACCGTGATTGTCCGGCCTGCGGTATCGGTGCCGGTGAAGCGCCAGCTGGTCAGGGCCTGATCCCCCGCGATCAGTGTCTGCTGCGGGTCCCAATGTGCCTGCGGGAAGGTGGCAAAAATCGCGGCATAGGCGGCGCGCACCGCATCGCGGCCCTGATGGCGCGTCCCTTCGGCCAGCGGACCCGCCGCCGCGTGAAAGGCGCAATCCGCGGCCATACAGTCCATCAGCGTGTCCAGATCTCGCGCGTTCCAGGCGTCGGCAAACCGCGCCACCACCGCCTTGCGCTCTGCCGCAAGCGGGTCTTGCAGCACCTCGATTTCCAGAAACGCCAGATACTCGGCGCCCGGGTTGCAGACGTTATGCGCCACCCCGCAGCGCCGCGAATAGGGAACGCCCGCGGTCAGCGGCGCCTCGGTATAGCTGCCGTCGGGATGGGTCAGCCCAAGCGCGCCGCCGGTCAGCGGCACCACAACGTAATCATGGCCATGCACATGCCAGCCGGTTTCGGCACCCGGCGGGAATTGCCATTCGGTGACGACGAAGCGGTCGTCGGAGATATGCGTGACCGGGGTGGCGGGAAGCGTGCTGGTCATTGGCGGGCCCTCAGTTTGCGGTTTCCGCGGCAAGCCGCGCCTGGGTGCGGTCCAGCGCAAGCGCCAGACGCTCAAAAATCTCGGCGATATCGGCTTCGGTCACGATCAGCGGCGGGCACAGCGCCAGCTGATCGCCGATCGCGCGGAAGATCAGCCCGGCGGTATGGCCTTCCTCGGCGGCGATGGCGCCGACCCGGCCAGCCGGATCGAGGGCTCGTGCGCTTTCGAGGCGAACGTGTGGTAATAGGGCAGCTTGAGCATCTGCTGATAGGCGGCCTCGGCGAGGCGCTTTTCGGAAAAGCCCACCGCAACGGACCACAGCCCCGCCAGCCCCTCGATATAGTCCTTTCCGGCGCTGTCCCAGACCCGGATGCCATCGCCGCGTTCGATGATCAGCGGGCCGGTCTGTTCGTGCTTGCGCGCGTTGGTGTAAGGATGCAGCGTGGTTGCGACGTCGGCACTGGCCAGTGAATTGGAACGGGTTGGCATGGGAGTCCTGCAGGCTGGTGTTATGACGAATTGGCGAATACTCCCATCAGATCGGTATTCATGCAACGAGTCGTCGATGGTTGTTATAACAAATTTTGGCGGTGAGCGTCGATGACAGGTCCGATACATCCCGAAGCTGAGGGACCCGCGCTGGATGCCGCGGGGCCGTTGCACGAGCAGGTGTTTCGTCGGTTGCGGGCCGATCTGATGGCGGGGCGCTTTGCGCCCGGGCAAAAGTTGCCCCTGCGGGCGCTGGCGCAGCAGATGGGGACCAGCCTGATGCCGGTGCGCGATGCGGTGCAGCGGCTGGAAAGCCTGGGCGTGCTGCGCCTGACCCCGGGGCGCACGATGATCGTGCCCGAATTGAGCCCGGCCGAGCGTGCCGATCTGGTGCGCCTGCGGCTGGTATTGGAAACCGAGACGGCGGCGGTGGCGGCCCTGCGCCGCACCGAGGTCGAGCTGGCCGCGTTGGGTGGCGAATGCGCGGTGATGCGGCGGGCGGCCGCGGCGGGGGATACGCCCGCGTTCCTGGCCGCCAACCTGCGGTTTCATGGCGCAATCGCGGCGGCGGCCCACAACCGGTTTCTGGCCGAAGTGTTGGACCCGTTGTGGATGCGGCTGGGGCCGATCGTCCGGGTGCAGACCCCCGATCAGGCGAACATGCTGCGCTCGGCGGTCTACCATGATGATATTCTGCTGGCGCTGCTGCGCCGCGACGGGGCGGCGGCCGCGGCGGCGATGCGGCGCGATATTCTGGATGAAGCGCCCGCCGGGGTTGCGGCGGACGCAGTGCCCGGGGCCTGACCCCGGGCAGAAGGCAAAGGCCGATCAGTCGGCGGTGACGACATAGGTGCCGTGCTCGTCCAGAACGGCGGTCCAGCCGGGTTCGATCACCAGCGTCGTCGTGACCTCTTCGATCACCGCGGGGCCGCGCACGGTGTCGCCCGCGCCCAGGGCCGCGCCGTCGAAGACCGGGGTTTCCTGCGACACGCCGTCGGCGGCAAAGATCATCGGGCGCAGACCCTTGACCGCGCTGTCCGCGCCCTTGCCGGGCGCCAGACGCATCCGGTTGGGCCGGTCGACCTTGCCCGCGATGGCGCTTTCGACATTGACCACCTCGACCGCGCTGTTCGGCTCGGAATAGGTGTACAGTTCTTCGTGGCGCGCGTGGAAAGCCGCCTTCAGGCGGTCCAGACTGGCTTCGGTAATCTCGAACGGATCGACCGAGACGGTGCATTCGTGGACCTGCCCGACATAGCGCATGTCCAGACTGCGGCGGATCGCGATGCGTTCCTCGGCAAAACCGTCCTGCGTCAGATCCGCCCGGCCCTTGACCTCCAGCCCGGTGAACAAGGCGTCCAGCTGGCTGGCCGCCGCGGCACCTTCCAGGCGGATCGGGGCGGGGGCCATGTAGTTATACTTCACATCCGACAGGATCTGGCCGTAGGCGCACAGCCCCGAGGCGAGTTTCGAGATCATCACCTTGCGGATGCCGATTTCGCGCGCCAGTGCCGTGATATGCGACCCCGTGGCGCCGCCCGCGCAGTTCAGCACGAAGTCGCGCGGGTCATAGCCGCGCTCGACCGACACGCGGCGGATGCCGTTGACCATGTTGGTGTTGACGATGGTGAACATGCCATAGGCCGCGCGTTCGACCGACAGGCCCAGCGGTTCGGCCAGGTGGGTGCGGATCGCCTCGCGCGCCTTCTCCACATCAAGCGGCAGGCGTCCGCCGACCAGCCCGCCGGGGCTCAGATAGCCCAGCACCAGATTGGCGTCGGTCGTGGTGGGCTGCGTGCCGCCGCGGCCATAGCAGGCAGGCCCGGGTTCAGACCCCGCCGATTGCGGCCCCATCTGCAACAGGCCCATCGGGTCGATCCAGCCGATCGAGCCGCCGCCCGCGCCCAGCGTCTCGACCTGGATCATCGGAATCCCGATCCGGTAGCGCAGGAAGTCGATGTTCTTGGACACGTTGGCGCGGCCCTGCCAGGTCAGCGTGATGTCGAACGAGGTGCCGCCCATATCGACGGTGATTACGTTCTCCTCGCCATAGGGTTGCCCCAGATAAAGCGCCGCCTGCGGGGCCGAGGCCGGGCCCGAGTTGATCGCATAGACCGCCTGATGCGCGACCAGATCGCCGGTGGCCAGACCGCCGTTCGATTGGAAATAGCGCACCGGGTTCTTCGCGCCCATCGCGCGGAACTGGCGATCCACCGCTTCGACATATTGCGCCAGGATCGGCCCCAGATAGGCATTCACGATGGCGGTCGAGGTGCGGGTGTATTCGCGCACCTGCGGATACAGCGTGCTGCCCACGGTCAGCATCACATCGGGCATCATCTCGCGCACGATTTCGGCCGCGCGGCGTTCGTGATCGGGGTGCAGCACCGACCACACGAAAGAGATCGCGACCGATTGCACGCCTTCGGCCAGGAAATGACGGCAGGCGGCGCGCACGTCGTCTTCGTTCAGGGGGGTGTGCACGGCGCCGGTCGAGAGCACGCGCTCGCGCACGCCATGGCGCAGATAGCGCGGCACCAGCATCGTGGCGGGCGGATATTCCGGGTCGTAGCGATAGCCGTCTTCCTTGTGGCCCAGCCGGATCTCGATGCTGTCTTCGTGGCCGGCCGTGGCGATCAGCCCGGTCTTGGCGCCGCGATGGGTGATCAGCGCGTTCAGCCCGACGGTGGTGCCATTGATGCACAGATCGGCATTCGAGACGATCTCGGTCGGGGAGATCCCGGTTTCCTCTTCGATCAGCGCCAGCCCGTTGCGGATGGCCAGGGTCGGGTCCTGCGGCGTCGACAGCGCCTTGACGATGCGCACGCGGCCCTCGCGGTCGGCCAGAATGAAATCGGTGAAGGTGCCCCCGGCGTCGATGCCAAGGCGATATTGGGTCTGCATGTCATATGTCCTTGCGGATGGCGGGGGCCGGACGGGGGGCTGCCTGCCCCCCGAACCCCCGGGAGTATTTGAACCAGGAGAAAGGGATCAGGCGGAGCGGAGTTGTGCGGTCGCGTCCTGATCGACGCAGAGCGTGACCGGATCGGTGATCACCACGCCATAGTCGCGGCGCGCCCCTTCCAGACTGACGAGGCCGTTTTTCACATCCTCCACCACCCGTTCGACCGGGCGCTCGAAGGCCGGGCCGAAGCCGCCGCCGCCGGGGTTGAAATTGGCCGCGCGTTCGCCGGGCTGAATGGTTTCGATCACGTTGTCGGTGATGACCTCGGTCTTGCCGCCACGGGTGATTTCCAGCCGGCCGACCTTTTTCGCCACCATGTCGGATGCGGCGCCCGCCGCCCCCATCGCCGGGATCCGCCGCCCTTCGCCGAAGGTGATCAGCGTCATCGGGGTATCGAGCGGTTCGACCTCCCAGCAGGTGCCTGACCCGCCGCGGTTGCGCCCCGCGCCGCCGCTGTCTTCCATCAGCGAATAGCGGTGAATGATGATCGGATAGCTGTGTTCCAGCATCTCGATATCGCCCGAGGTCAGCGCGCCGAAGCAGCATTCGGGGCCGACCGCGTGCCAGCCGTCCTGACTGGCCGTGGCCCCCGCGCCCGAGATGATCGAGGCCAGAACCATCGTCACATATTCCTCGTCATGGCGCTTGTCCCAGCCTGCGATATTGCAGCCGTTGGCATGGCCCCAGCTGGCCGAAACCTTGTCGGGGGCGGCCTGCTCGAAGGCCAGTCGCACGGCGTCGGTCAGCGTCTCCATCGGCGTGGTGGTGCAGTTCATGTGCGGCGCGGGGCTTTGCGCGTTGCACAGCGTGCCCTTCGGCCCCATGTCGGTGCTGACACAGCGATAGAGCCCCTCGTTATAGGGGGGCGGCAGTTGCGCGAACATCATCAGCCCCAGATACACGCCCGAGTGGCTGTTGCCTTCGTAACTGTTGATGAAATAGGGCACCTGCGGCGGCGACTGGATCGCGATATGGCAGCCGTCGCCTTCGATGGTGACGGTCGCGGTGATCTCGAAATCGCCAAAGCCGTGGCCGGCGTCTTCCAGAATGGCGGTGCCGCTATAGGTGCCGTCGGGCACGGCGGCGATCAGATGGCGCATATGCGCCTCGGCCATGTCCAGCAACTCGGCGATGCAGTCCTTGACCACCTGCTTGCCGTATTTGTCGACCAGACCCTTGAGAGCGCGCGCGCCCACCTGACAGGCGCCGATCAGCGCGTTGAAATCGCCTTCCTGATCGCGGCGCGCGCGCATGTTGGTCAGCAGCAGGTTGATCACGTCCTGGCGCGGCACGCCCCGGTCCCACAGCTTGACCGGCGGGATGCGCAGCCCTTCGGCGAAGATCTCGGTCGCATTCGGGTTGTAGCCCGCGGGCACCGGGCCGCCGATGTCGGTCAGATGGCCCTTGCAGACCGTCCAGAACATCAGTTCGCCCTCGTGGAACACCGGGTAATACATGCAGGTGTCGATGATATGCGATCCGCCATAGGCCGGATCGTTGTGCAGGATGATATCGCCTTCGTGGATGTCGCCCTCGAAGAACTTCGCCACCGATTTCATCGCCGGGATCAGCGAGCCAAGGTGGATCGGAATGTCCTGGCCCTGAAGGATCATCTCGGGCGTGTGGTTAAACAGCGCCGTCGAATAGTCATGCGCCAGGTTGAACACCGAAGAGCGCGCGGTCTGTTCCAGCGTCAGCGTCATTTCGCGCTGCGTGGTTTCCAGAACCCCGCGCACCACGGAAAGGGTGATCGGATCGACATTGCGACCGGCCATTGCAGTCTCCCTGTGTTATGGCAGCCCTTGTGGGCCGCTTCTTGGATTTGATGGTTCAGCGTGCGTTTCAGCGCCGCCTGCGTCTTGCAGCAGGGTGCACAAGTTTTTGTCGCTGGCTGCGGCGCCAGCGGGTGCGGGGGCAGGGGCGGTCAACTGGGTCTTGCGTTGCGCGGCTTTCCTCGCCTAGCGTTGTCTTTCCACTCCGCAGAAGGCCCGCGACATGTCCGCGACACTTGTCAGCCATTCGACCGACCACCTGCCCGCAGGCGAGCGCGCGGTCTATTGGGACGGGGTCATTGCCGAGGCCTATTTCCCGCTGCGCCTGACGTTTCGCGATGCCGATGCGTTCCGCGGGCGGCTGAGCATGCGCAGGGTCGGGCCGGTGTCGCTGTCGCGGCTGTCCACCGATGCGCTGAGCTTCGAACGCGGCCCCGGTCAGATCGGCCGTCAGGGCGAAGAGGATTTTCTGATTACCATTCCCCGTCTGGCGCCGGTCGAGTTCAGCCAGCTGGGGCGCGATGTCAGCTGTGCGCCCGGCGCCTTTCTGGTCGAACGCGGAAACGAGCCCTACCGCTTTTCCTACACCAAGGCGAACAGTCTGGGCGTTCTGAAAGTCTCTCGCGCGCTGCTGGCCGAGCGGCTTCGTCAGCCCGACAGGTTCTGCGCGCAGCAGTTCGACGCCGCGCGCGGAGTGGGCGCGCTGTTCGCGGCAATGGCGCGCACGGCGCTGGACGAAGACATGCCCGCCCCGGCCACCGAGATGGTGGGGCGCCAGCTGGTCGATCTGCTGGCGCTGTCACTGTCCGAACGTGCCGAGACAGAGGGTCTGAGCGCGGTGCGCGCGGCCCATCTGCGCCGCGCCGACGAGGTGATCCGGCGCGAATTGCGCAATCCGGCGCTGGGCCCCGAGATGCTGGCGCGTGCCTGCGGGATTTCGAAACGCTACCTGCACGAGTTGTTTTCCGAAGACGGGCGCAGCGTGGCACGGGCGATCCGCGATCAGCGCCTGCGCGCGGCGCGCGACCTGGTTGCGTTGTCCGGCGATCTGACGCTGGCGGAAATCGCCTATCGCTTCTGCTTTTCCGATCAGGCGCAGTTCTCGCGCCAGTTCAAGGCGGCCTTCGGGCGCACTCCCTCGGCGGTCCGGGCTGACCGCGTGCCCGCGCGCGCGGACACCCGCAAGGCCTGACCCCGCGGCGCCCTTCCCCACTTGGGGGGGGGGGGCGTCCGGTAACGTTTTTCCATGCTTTGCAGGTGCAGAAATCGCGCAGGGTCTCGGGGCGTTTCGGGGGCCCGGGCATTGCCAAACTGCCGCGGAAATGGCCGTGCCGCGCGGGAACGTGCCCAAATTGCCTCAAATTGGTGCGACAAATGTCTTGGCTCTTGCTGCGTCGCAGAAAAACCGTCACCAACTGTTCACCTTGTTATGCCTATTTCACAGGGCATTTATCGGAGGCTACCATGTTTTCACTGCAGGGCCAAAAGGCGCTCATCGTCGGAATCGCGAACGAGAACTCCATTGCTTATGGGTGTGCGCAGGCGTTGCGCGCGCAGGGGGCCGATCTGGCGGTCACCTGGCTCAACGCCAAGGCCGAACCCTATGTCCGCCCGTTGGCCGAAGCCTTGGGTGCCGAGATCATGATGCCGCTCGACGTCAGCGACCCCGATCAGCTGGGCGCGGTCTTTGATGAGATCGGCGCACGTTGGGGGCGGCTTGATACGCTGCTGCATTCGATCGCCTTTGCCCCGCGTGACGATCTGCACGGGCGGGTGATTGATTGCTCGGCGGCCGGTTTCGCGCAGGCGATGGATATTTCGGTGCATTCCTTCCTGCGCATGATCAAGCTGGCAGAGCCGCTGATGCCGCACGGTGGCACCTGCCTGTCGGTGTCGTTCTTCGGCGCCTCGCGCGTGGTGCATCACTACAACATGATGGGGCCGGTGAAAGCCGCGCTGGAAAGCTCGGTGCGCTATGCCGCCGCTGAACTGGGCGAAAAGGGGATTCGCGTGCATGCGCTGTCGCCCGGGCCGCTGGCGACCCGCGCGGCATCGGGCATTTCGCATTTCGACGAGCTGCTGAGTGTCGCGGCGCAGCGGGCGCCAACGCATCAGCTGACCACGATCGCCGATGTCGGCGCAATGGCGGCCTTCCTGGCATCGCCCGAGGCGCGCAACCTGACCGGCGGCGTGCACGACATCGACGGCGGTTATTCGATCACGGCCTGATGCAGGCGCGCAGACCCGATCAGTCAAGGGGCGGCCTGTTGGCCGCCCCTTTTGCCTGGCTGTCGGGGTTTTCCCCAGATATTGCGGCAAAACCCGACTTATCCACCACAAATGGCTTTACAGGGCGGGCCCTTGCCCGCACGATATATGGTAGGAAGCCGCGACATTTGCGCCGTTTCTTGTGGGAACACCAAACCCTAGGGGAGCTGCACCCCGGGGCGTATGACAGGCAGGGGGATACGGGCATGGCACTGAGCGAAGACTACCTCTACGCTGAAGACCTTCATCCGATCGACGTGGTCGAGACGCTGGCCCAGGCCCATGACTGGGATTTCGACCGCGTGACCGACGACCAGATCGCGATGGTGGTCGAAGGCCAGTGGCGGACCTATTCGATCACCCTGGCTTGGTCGGCGCAGGATGAAACGCTGCGGCTGATCTCGACCTTCGAGATGGACCCGCCGCAGGGCCGCGAGGCCGCGCTTTACGACCTGCTCAACCGCGTCAACGATCAGGTCTGGACCGGGGCTTTCACGCTCTGGCCCGAACAGAAACTGATGGTCTGGCGCTATGGTCTGGTGCTGGCGGGCGGGCAGATCGCCAGCCCGGAACAGATCGACCGGCTGATCGGCGCGGCCGTGGTCGCGGCAGAGCGGTTCTATCCGGCGATGCAGCTGACCTGCTGGGGCGACGAGGCGCCCGAAACCGCGATGAAGGTTGCCATTGCAGAGGCCTACGGGCGGGCCTAACCTGCGCCCCGCTGCTAAAGGGGGCAAAATGGACTTTTCGAACATTTCCGCGCGCGGTCTGGTGCTTCTGGGCTGCGGCAAGATGGGCTCTGCGATGCTGGCGGGCTGGCTCCGGGGCGGGCTCGCGCCGCAATCGGTGCATGTGATCGACCCGCATCCGTCGGACTGGCTGATGGGTACCGGGGTGGCGGTGAACGGCCCGCTGCCTGCCGCACCCGCCGTGGTGCTGATCGCGGTCAAGCCGCAGATGATGGCCGCCGCGCTGCCGCAGTTGCAGGCGATGGGCGGTGGGCGGACGCTGTTCGTCACGGTGGCCGCGGGCACCACGATTGCCACCTACGAGGCGATTCTGGGCGCCGCCACCCCCCTGGTGCGCGCGATGCCCAACACCCCCGCCGCGATCGGGCGCGGGATTACTGCGATCTGCGGTAATGGCGCGGCCAGTGCTGCCGATCTGGATGTGGCCGAGGGGTTGCTGTCGGCGGTGGGGCAGGTCGTTCGGCTGGAGGGCGAGCATCAAATGGATGCGGTCACCGCGATTTCCGGCTCGGGCCCGGCCTATGTGTTTCACCTGATCGAGGCGCTGGCCGATGCGGGCGTGGCATTGGGCCTGCCTGCCGATCTGTCGATGACGCTGGCCAAGGCCACGGTGGGCGGCGCAGGCCAGCTGGCCGAGGATGCCGCCGAAGATCCTGCGCAGCTGCGCGTCAATGTCACCAGCCCGGGCGGCACCACCGCCGCCGCGCTGGCCGTTCTGATGGACCCCGAAACCGGCTTTCCCGGCCTCATGCGCCGGGCCACGCAAGCCGCCGCCGACCGCGGCAAGGAGTTGGGCAAATGACCATAACCTACGACGATTTCGCCAAGGTCGACATCCGCGTTGGCCGGATCACCCGGGCCGAACCCTTCCCCGAGGCGCGCAAGCCCGCCTATAAGCTGTGGATCGACTTCGGCCCCGAGATCGGCGAGAAGAAATCCTCGGCCCAGATCACGAAACACTATACGATCGAAGAGCTTGTCGGGCGGCAGGTGCTGGCGGTGGTGAACTTCCCGCCGCGCCAGATCGGGCCCGTCCGCTCCGAGGTGCTGACGCTGGGCGTGCCGGATGAAAACGGCGAGGTCGTGTTGATCGCCCCGGGGCAGGATGTGCCGCTGGGCGGGCAGATGTTCTGATGCGCCTGCTGGTCACCCGCGCGCTGACGCCGCGTGTCGAAGCCACGCTGCGCGCCGAATTCGATGCAGAGTTTCGCCCCGACGACGCGCCGCTGACCCGGGCCGAGGCCGTGCGGGCCCTGGCCGAGTTTGACGCGATCCTGCCGACGTTGGGCGATGATTTCGGGCCGCGCAGCTTCGACGGCCCGATCCGGGCGCGCATTCTGGCCAACTTCGGTGTGGGCTATAACCATATCGACGTGGCGCGGGCGCGGGAGGTGGGGATCACCGTCACCAACACGCCCGGCGCGGTGACGGATGCCACCGCCGACATCGCCCTGACGCTGATTCTGATGAGTGCGCGCCGCGCCGCCGAGGGCGAGCGGCTGGTGCGCACCGGCGGCTGGACCGGCTGGCAACCGACGCAGATGCTGGGCCAGCATGTGACTGGCAAGCGGTTGGGCGTGATCGGCATGGGGCGGATCGGGCGGGCGATTGCCCGGCGGGCTCATTACGGGTTCGGCATGGAGGTGGTGTTTTTCAACCGCTCCCCCGTCGATCCGGGGCTGCCTGCAACGCAGGTGCCGCTGGCGCAGGCGCTGGCGGCGGATTTCGTCGTGCTTGCCGTGCCCTCGACCCCCGAAACGCGCCATCTGATCGGCGTGGCAGAACTGGCGCAGATGACGCGGCATGCACATCTGATCAATATCGCGCGCGGCGATATCGTGGACGAGGCGGCGCTGATCGCCGCGTTGCAGGCGGGCGCCATCGCGGGCGCGGGGCTTGATGTCTATGAATTCGAACCGGCGGTGCCGCAGGCGCTGCGCGATCTGGCCAATGTCACACTGCTGCCGCATCTGGGCACCGCAACCGAAGAGGTCCGCGATGCGATGGGCTTGATGGCGGTTGAAAACCTGCGGGCTTTCCGTGACGGCAAACTGCCTCCGAACGCGGTTTGAAATCTTGACCTGCCTGAAACTTCGGCAGAGTTTGCACGGATCAGTGGGAGGACCGCATGTTTACGCCAGCCATCACCGGCACCGGGGTGTTCACCCCCGCCGAAGTCATCACCAATGACGAGCTGGTCGCCAGCTTCAACGCCTATGTCGACCTGTTCAATGCCGAACACGCGGCGCAGATCGCGGCGGGCGAGGTCACGGCTCTGGACCATTCCTCGAGCGAATTCATCCTGAAGGCGTCGGGGATCGAGCAGCGCCATGTGGTGGACAAGGCGGGCGTTCTTGACCCCATGCGGATGTATCCGCGCCTGGCGCAGCGCAGTGATGACGAGCCGGGGATCATGGCCGAAATGGCGCTGGACGCCTGCCGCAAGGCCTTGGCCCAGGCCGGACGGCGCGGCGACGAGGTCGATCTGGTGATCTGCGCGGCCTCGAACATGGAGCGCGCCTATCCGGCGATTGCCATTGAAATTCAAAAACTTCTGGGGGCAGGCGGGTTTGCCTTCGACATGAACGTCGCCTGCTCCTCGGCCACCTTCGGGATTCAGGCGGCCGCCGACATGATCCGCGCGGGATCGGTGCGCCGGGCGCTGGTGGTGAACCCTGAAATCACCTCGGGGCATCTGGAATGGCGCGACCGCGACTGCCATTTCATCTTCGGCGATGTCGCCACCGCGACCTTGATCGAACGTCGCGAGGATGCCGCCCATGGGTTCGAGATCCGCTCGACCCGCTGCGCCACAGAATTTTCCAACAACATCCGCAACAACAACGGCTTTCTGCGCCGCACCCGCCCCGACGGGATGGCCGACCGGCGCGACATGCAGTTCATGCAGGAAGGCCGCAAGGTCTTCAAGGAAGTGCTGCCGATGGTGGCCGCGCATATCCACGCCCATCTGGACGAGACCGGCGTCGATCCGCAAAGCCTGCGGCGGCTGTGGCTGCATCAGGCCAACAAGACGATGAATGATTTCATCGGACGCAAGGTGCTTGGCCGCGACCCGGAACCGGGTGAACAGCCCAATATCCTGCAGGACTACGCCAATACCTCTTCGGCGGGCTCGATCATCGCCTTCGATGCCTATTCCGACGATCTGGCGCCCGGCGATCTGGGGCTGATCTGTTCGTTTGGCGCGGGCTATTCCGTGGGCTCGGTCGTGGTCGAGAAGTTCTGACCCTTCACCCGTTCCTGCCTCCGGCGGGAGTATTTGGACCAAGAAGAAGAGGCGTGCTTCTTCTTGGCAGAAATACTCATTCCCCCGCCGGGTCCGGGCCGTCGCCCACCGCCTCGCGCCAGTGCTTGCGGCAGAGCGCGACATAGGTTTCGTTGCCGCCGATCTGCACCTGCGCCCCGTCGCGCGCCGCGTGGCCCGTGGCATCCTTGCGCACAACCATCGTCGCCTTCTTGCCGCAATGGCAGATCGTGCGCACCTCGCGCATCTCGTCGGCGAGTGCGAGCAAGGCGGCCGATCCCGGAAACAGCTCGCCGCGGAAGTCCACGCGCAGCCCATAGCACATCACCGGCACGCCCAGATCATCGACCGCACGGGCCAGTTGCCAGACTTGATCCTTGGTCAGGAATTGCGCTTCATCAATGAAAATGCAGGCGCAGTCGCCCCTGGACAGGCGATTCTTGACCATTTCGAACATATCGGTGTCGGCCTCGAACATGTCGGCGGCACAGCCGATGCCGATGCGGCTGGCGATCCGGCCTTCTCCCGCGCGGGTATCCAGACGCGCGGTGACCAGATAGGTCTGCATCCCGCGTTCGATGTAATTGTGCGAGGCCGCCAGCAGCAGCGTGCTCTTGCCCGCGTTCATTGTCGAGTAGTGGAAATAAAGCTTGGCCATGCCCGGGGATAGCGCGGGGGCGGGCGCTCAGGCAAGGGGGAACGAAGGTCCCCGCACATGCTGCCGGATCTCCGGCCTTGTCGTCCCACCGACAAGCATGCGGGGCCCCACTCGAACCGGCGTTGGGGCGCCGGTCACTCACCTGTGCCCGGCCTCGCCGGACGCTTTGAAAGTGACAATTTCCAGCGTTGGGGTTAAGGGGGAAAGACATGCAGCTTTTCTCAGAACTGCAAAGACTTGAGCGGGAACGACAGCGATGACAGACACAATCGGCAGCTACCTCAAGAAGCACAGCGAGGCGCTGGTCAAGGATGTCGGCATCGAAGCCTCGGCCGAGGCCTGCGGCAAGTCCAAGGCGACGCTCGGGCGCTATTATTCCGCCGACCCCGACCATGCCGATCGGTTCATGCCGATCGACGTGGTGGCGCGGCTGGAGGCGGTGGCTCGCTTCCCGCATGTGACCCATGCCCTGGCCGAACTGGGCGGGCTGACCGTGTCGCTGGACGAGGAACGCCGCAATGCGAGCCGCGGCGGGATCAATTCCGATGTGGTCGCCCTGAGCCAGCGCTTCGCGATGCTGATGGCCGAGTATCACCAGTCGATCGAAGACGGCAAGATCACCATGAACGAGGCCAAGCGTCTGCTGACGGAAACGCAGGCACTGCAGCGGATTCTCCTCGAGATAAAGCTGCATCTCGAGGAAGAAACCGTTCGCTGATCAGATGTTATGCGCGCTTTTCGGGCGGCGCGAGGGGCGCCGCGCGGGGCGCTGATTGCCGCCTTCGCCGATCACAGCCTTGGGCTTGGGCGCGCGCTGTTGCGGCTTGCCGCCCTGACGCGGGCCGCCATTGCCGCCCGGACGCCCGCCCTGGCCCTGACGCTGCCGCGCGCCGGGTTTCAGGCCGGCAGGCTCTTCATGTGCCATGCCGCCGATCACCGGAATTTCGGCTTTCATCGCCTTTTCGATGGCGCGCAGATCACCCATTTCCAGCGGCGCACAGAACGCCACGGCACGCCCGTCGCGCCCGGCGCGTGCGGTGCGGCCGATCCGGTGGACGTAGTTTTCCGGCACATTCGGCAGGTCGTAGTTATAGACATGCGCGACCTGCGGAATATCAAGGCCACGGGCCGCGACATCGGTCGCGACCAGCACCTCGACCTCGCCCGCACGGAACGCGGCCAGGGCGCGTTCGCGCTGGCCCTGCGATTTGTTGCCGTGGATCGCGGCGACCGAGAAGCCCCATTTATCCAGAAGTTTCGCCAGTTTGTCCGAGCCGTGCTTGGTGCGGTTGAACACCACGGCCAGCTCTTTCGGGTGCTTGGCGATATATTCGGCCAGCAGCGTCGCCTTCTCGCCCTGGGTGGTGAAATGCACGCCCTGTTCGATCTTTTCGGCGGCCTTGCCCGGCGTGTTGACCTGCACCCGCACCGGGTCGGTCAGGTAGCTGTCGGCCAGCTCTTCCATCAGCTTGGGCATGGTGGCCGAGAACAGCAGCGTCTGGCGTTCGTCGGGGATCAGCTTGGCGATCTTGCGCAGCGCATGGATGAAGCCGATGTCGAGCATCTGGTCGGCCTCGTCCAGCACCAGATATTTGGTTTCCGACAGCACCAGCGCGCGCCGGTCCAGCAGGTCCAGCAGGCGACCGGGCGTGGCGATCAGCACATCCACGCCTTTCGACAGCTTTTCGGATTGCACATTGATCGAGGCACCGCCGACGACGCGCTGAATGCGCACCGGGGCGCCCGCGGCAAAGGCCGACAGGTTGTCATGGATCTGCGTTGCCAGCTCGCGCGTCGGCGCCAGGATCAGCGCGCGCACGGTTTTGGGTGCCGGGCGTTTGCCATAGGCGATGATCCGGGTCAGCATCGGCAGGCCGAAGGCGGCGGTCTTGCCGGTGCCGGTCTGCGCCAGGCCCAGCAGGTCGCGCCCCTTGATGATATGCGGGATGCCCTGCGCCTGAATCGGCGTGGGCTTGTGCAGGCCCAGGCCCGCAAGGTTTTGCAGCAGGATCGGCGCGAGGCCGAGATTGTCGAAGTTTTCCAAAGTCTTGTCTTTCTGATGCGCGGATGCGCGAAATCGGATGCAGCCCCGGGAACGGGGCGCAGAGGCGGGCGGGTGCGCGGCTTGCGCCGGCTGGCCCCCCGCGTGAATGTGGGACCGTTTCCCCGGTCTGGCGCCTGCGTCATGTGCCGTTTCGGGCACTCAGAGGCGCGGCTGCTCACGCGGCAGCGGACATCGGGTCACTGGCAGATGGGGCAGGGGCGGGCAAAAGTCAAGGGAAACCGCCCTGAATGCCGCTCAGGCGCGGTCGGCGGTATCCATCCAGATCGTGACCGGCCCGTCATTGCGCAGGTCGACCGCCATGTCGGCGCCGAATTCGCCGGTCTGCACCGGCAGCCCCAGTGCGCGCAGCGCGCCGGCGAAATGCTGATACAGGTGATTGCCGGTTTCGGGCGGTGCGGCACTGGAAAACCCCGGCCGGTTCCCGCGCGAGGTATCGGCGGCCAATGTGAACTGGCTGACCACCAGACAGGCGCCGCCGATGTCGCCCACGGCGCGGTTCATCTTGCCAGCCTCGTCCTTGAAGATCCGCAGCTTGGAAATCCGCAGCGCCAGCTTTTCGGCCTCGGTTTCGGTGTCGCCTGCCATGGCACAGACGAGGATCAGCAGCCCATGTTCGATTTCTGCAATCTTCTGCGCGGAAACCGTCACGGAAGCGGCGGTGACGCGTTGAATTAGTGCTCTCATAACAACTCCTTGGCCCAAGGCGGGTTGGCCCCGGCGCGCGATACGGTGACGGCGGCGGCAGCCCCGCCGAGGGTCAGGCAAGCATGGATCAGCCCGGCGCCCGCTTCGGCGATGGCATCCTTGTGCAATGCGCCTGCCCGGGTCAAGGCCACCAGAACCCCGGCGTTGAAGGTGTCGCCCGCACCGACGGTGTCCACCACAGTTACGGCACAGGCGGGCACAGATTCGACCGCAGAGGCGGAAAACCCCTGCGCCCCTGCGGAACCTTGGGTGATGAACACCAGCTTCGGGCCGCGCGCCAGAACCCCGGCGGCCAAAGACGCAATCTCGCCCGGCCCGTCGAGCCAGTTCAGATCCTCGTCCGAGAGTTTGACGATGTCGGCGGCGGCGATCATCCGGTCCAGCCGTGCGCGATAGGCCGCCTCATCCCGGATGAAATCAGGCCGGATATTGGGGTCGAGCATCGTCACACGCGCCGGGGCCTCACGCAGCATCAGCGCCTCGTAGGCCGTGCCGCAGGGTTCGGTTGCCAGGGAAATCCCACCGAAAAACAGGGCCTTGGCCGAGGCAGGCACGGGCGGAATGTCGTCGGGCTGCACCATCCGCCCGGCGCTGTTCTCATCGTGGAAAGTATAGGTCGCCTGACCGTCCTGCACGCGCAGGAAGGCCAGCGTGGTGGGGCGATCGCTGCGGATCGCAAGGTCCGTCTCTACCCCCGAGCCCGCCAGCGCCTGCAGCAATTGCCCTCCGAACAGATCGCTTGAAATCCCGGTAAGCAGGCCCACGCTCGTTCCCAGCCGCCCCAGTGCGACCGCCGTGTTGAACACCGCGCCACCCGGGCAGGGAACGAAGCCCGCGTCGCCCGTGTCTGCCTCGCACGGGAGCATGTCGATCAGCGCCTCTCCGCAGCACAAAATCATGAGATTTCCTTTTTCGGCCTGCGTCCCCCCGGACCAGATACCCGGGGGGCGCCGATCCCGGACCTAGCGCTGCATCTGGTTGAGGTAAACCGCAATCCCGATCACCACCGCAGCCAGAAGCACCGCGAAAGCGATCTTCCAGGCCGACCAGGGCCGATCCCCGCGCACCTTGCCGGTCTGGGCATTGACCACGAAACGATAGCTCTGACCGCGGAACTTGTAGGCGGCGGTCCAGACCGGCAGCAGAATATGCTTGAAGGTCTCGGCGCTGAATTCGGGGTCCAGATGGTCGATCCGCTGCTCGTCGCCGCCGATGTCGCGGCGCACGTCGGACTGGATCACATGCATCATCTCGGCACGGGCCAGATGGTGGCCTTCGTGCAGCTCGACCGTATAGCCCTCGGCGGAGAACCCGGCCAGATAATCGGGCCGGTAATCGGCCAGTGCGGACAGATCCCAAGGCCGCAGCGCGTCGGTATAGGCTGGCGGCAGGGACCGCGCGGCATAGACCAGCACGTCGTCGAAGGCGCGTGCCACACGCCCGCGCACGGCGCGCCAGCGGACATGGCGCACCTGCTGCTGGCGGGTTTCCATCCGGCCGTTGACCTCGACCCGCACCTGCCGGGTTTCATAGTAATAATCGCCGCGCTGACCGGCATATTCGGTGCGGCTTTGGGCATCGAAGGTCCAGAACGGCGCATAGACGCCGGTCATCTTGCGGCCCCGGCGGGCATATTGTGCCAGCCCCGAAGGGGCAAACCACAACCGCCCGAGCCAGGCGCCAAGCGCCGCGCGTGCCTGTGCTTCGGTCAGCACGAACGGCAGCACGCCCTGCGGTTTGATCAACCGCCGGGTGCCGGTATCGACCACCACCGGAGTTGCACAAAACGGACATTCCGCGGCGTGATCCGCGCCGGTGAACTCGATCGAAGCCCCACAATTCGGACATGAAAGGGTGCGGTGCTCTTCCATCTCCAGATCCGGCAGGCGGGCGCCCAGCACGGCGTCGAGCGGCAGTTCCCGCAAGCTGGCCGTGCCCCGCCCGGTGGCGCGCGGGATGTCCTGCACATGGCCGCAGTGGTCGCAAACCATCCGTTCCTGGCCCGGGGCGAAGCGCAGATCCGCCCCGCAGGATTCGCAGGGGTAATGGTGTTCGGTAACCGGCCGTGTGGCCTGAATCGCGGCCATCGCCCTTTACCCCACCGGCGGCGGGGGCGGCGGGGCGATGGTGAACAGCTGCGCCAGTTCGGCGATCTCGTCGGCGGGTTTCCAGCCGTCCTGCCCGGGCGACCAGACCAGCGTGTCGCGGGTGAAACTGCCGTCGGTGACCATCCGGCCCAGGTGGCCCCGGCCATAGGGGCCCGTGGCCTGCCCGTTCACCGCCACATGCCAGACCTTTTCGACCGGCGGCGGGGGCGGGGCGACCGGGGGCGCCGCAGCGGCGGATGCCTGCGGGGCAGGGGCGGCGCCCCAGGGCCCGGCCCAGCCCATCTGGTTCCCCATCGCCATGCCCATTCCGGCCCCCAGGCCCGCGCCGACGGTCGCGCCCATCGCGCCACCCGGCTGGGCCAGCGCCTCGGCTGCGTTGAACTGCATGTAGCGGTTCAGATCGCCCACAATCCCCATCGAGGTGCGCTTGTCCAGCACCGCCTCGACCGCCTCGGGCAGGCTGATGTTTTCGATATAGAATTCCGGGATCGACAGGCCATAACCCGCGACCACCGGATCGACCGCCTTGGCGATCATCTTGCCCAGATCGGCGGTGTTCGCCGCCATGTCCAGCACCGGAATCCCCGAGCTGGCGATGACGCGCGAAAATTCCTGCACCATCACGTTGCGGATCTGAAAACTGATCTCGTCGGCGGTGAATTCGCCATCGGTGCCGACGATTTCGGCCATGAACTTCGCCGGATCGCTGACCCGCATCGCATAGGTGCCATAGGCGCGCAGCCGCACCGCCCCGAATTCGGGGTCGCGGGCAATCACCGGGTTTTTCGTGCCCCATTTCTGATCGTTGAAGCGTGTCGTGTTGACGAAATAGATTTCCGATTTGAACGGGCTGCGGAAGCCGTGATCCCAGTGTTGCAGCGTGGTCAGGATCGGCATGTTGTTGGTTTCCAACATGTAAAGCCCTGGCCCGAAGACATCCGCGATCTGCCCTTCATGCACAAAGACCGCCGCCTGACCTTCGCGCACGGTCAGCTTGGCGCCGTATTTGATGGCGTGGCCTTCGCGTTCGAACCGCCACACCATCGTGTCGCGGGTGTCATCGGTCCAGTGGATGACGTCGATAAATTCGCCGGTAAGAAAAT
The DNA here is from genome assembly GCF_029222945.1 of Paenirhodobacter sp. CAU 1674. Taxonomy (NCBI): domain Bacteria; kingdom Pseudomonadati; phylum Pseudomonadota; class Alphaproteobacteria; order Rhodobacterales; genus Paenirhodobacter; species Paenirhodobacter sp. CAU 1674. The sequence continues at coordinate 71,160 of NZ_JARHUH010000007.1, forward strand.
CGAGAATGCCCATCTGGTCCTCCTAGCTATCCGCGCCCATCAGTTCGGCCGCAATCTGTTCGACAATCGGGCGCGCCTCGGCCTCGGTCATGCCGGGGCGCAGGCGCGGGTCGTAAAGGATCTGCAACAGCAGTTCGTCATGGCGCGTCAGCAGCGCGAACTCCTCGTCATCGTTGAAGATCGAGGGGCGCGCGCGCGGGTAGTCGTTGGCCAGGCCCATGCCCTGCGCCAGTTCCTCGTGAATGCACGACAGGCGCAGCGGGTCGGGGTGTTCGCCCCGGATCACCGCGACCGCGCGGCTGTAATTCGGCGCCGCGCCCTCCGAGAAGGCGAAGACCACGCAAAACGTTGTCGGCGCCAGATCGGTGATCGCCTGCAGCGAGGCACGGTCGATCCCCGGCACCAGCTGTTGCAGGCGGGGGCCTGCGGCGCGGCGTTCGTCTTCGTTCAGCACCAGAATGTTGAAATTGCCGCCCGTGGGGGTGACCTGCACCGGATGGCGCGACGCCCGGGCAAGCTTGCCCGCATAGGCCGAAATCGCGGCCCGGTCGGCGCGACGCTGCGCCATAGGCACCGAGGGCCCGAATTCCACGCTCATCCGCACCGGCACTTCCCAGCGGCGCAGCCGGCTTGCGGTCTGGGCGGCAACGAAGGTGCCGCCACGGTTCGAATATTCGTCATAAAGCGCGACGTGAATGAAATTATCCACCAGCTGGCGCGTGCCGAAGGGGGCATCGCGCGGCGCCACGTCCTGCCGCAGCAGACCCTGGCCTTCCAGCGTCTGCGCAACCTGGGTGTAATAGGCGCGCACCGCCTGGCTTTCGGGCGATGGCGGCATCACCAGCCCGTTTTCGCCCAGATCGCCGGGCGCAGGGGTTGGGCGGGGTGTGGCCGCAGGCGCGGCAGACCCGTTCGGCCCCAGTGCGAAAGGCCCTGCAAGGCAGCCCGCCAAAGCGGCGCAAAGCGCAAAAGCCCCGGTCAGACGGCCGAGGGCAATACCGCCCCGGCGCATGGCCGGGGCAATGCAGGCGGCATGGGGCATGATCAGCCGGCACTCCGGGCCGAGGCCGCGGCGAGCGTGTCGCGCAGCTTGCTTTCCATTTCGACCAGTTCGGCCTCGGCAGCGGCGCGGGCGCGTTTGCCCTCGTCGGCGATCCGCAGGCTGTCCTCGATGGTTGCGATCAGCTCGGCATTCGCGGTCTTGACCGCGTTGATGTCGAACACGCCGCGTTCCATTTCCGTGCGCACGATCGCATTCGCCTCGCGCAGGTTCTTTGCGTTGGCGGTCAGCAGATCGTTGGTCAGGTCATTGGCCGCGCGCACCGATTTGGCGGCCTCGGCCGAGCGCTGGATCGTCACCGCCTGCGCCAGCTGGGTCTCCCAAAGCGGCACGGTGTTGACCAGCGTCGAGTTGATCTTGGTCACCAGCGACTTGTCGTTTTCCTGAACAAGCCGGATCGAGGGCAGGCTTTGCATCGTCACCTGACGCGTCAGTTTCAGGTCATGCACGCGGCGTTCCAGATCGTCGCGCGCGCCGCGCAGATCGCGCAATTCCTGCGCGCGCAGCACCTTGGAATTTTCATCGGCAGCCGCGATCTCGGCCTCTTTGGCGGGGATGTCATTGGCGTCGACCTCGCGCAGCTTTTCCTCGCCCGCCGCGATATACAGCGCCAGTTCGTCATAGAAATTCAGGGTCTTGGTATAAAGCAGATCAAGCGACTTGATGTCCTTCATCAGCTTGTGCTCGTGGCTCAGCAGATCGTCGGTGACCTTGTCGATCTGGCTTTGCACCGCCTCGAATCGGGCCAGGAAATTGGCGAAGGGGGCCGCGCGACCCAGCAGCTTCTCCCACCATTTGCGCTCGCGCCGGACATCGAGTTCGGACACCGAAAAGCCGCGGATCGTGGTGACGATCTGGCTCAGGCTGTCGCCTGCGGGGCCGACGTCCTTGTTCTTCACATCGGCCAGCATCGACTGGCTGATGGTCTGCAATTCGCCTTGGGCACGGCTGCCGAATTGCACGATGGACCCGGTGTCGGTCATGTCGATTTCGGCCATCCGGCTGCGGATTTCCTCGGCCAGCGGGGCCGGGGCTTCGGCCAGTGCGACGATTTCGGCGCCCGGTTCCGGCAGCACGATCGCAGCCGCGCTTTCGATCTCGGCCAGCTCTTGGGCGGCTTTCTCGCGGGTGGTGTCTGTCATAATCATCCCCAATTCGTGGGCGACGATTTCAGACCTTCCGCGCCAGAACGTCACCCAACATGCCCAGTTCAAGCTCCAACGAGCGGCTGCTCGTGACCTGGAGCCCGGTCAGGCAGTGCCGCGCCGCCCGGGTCATCTGCTCCAGCGCCACGCGATAGCTGCCGCACACATCATCCTCCGGCGCGGCGGCAAGGACAACCGAAAGTTTATCGGTCGCCTGCATCAGGGCGTCAAGTTCCGGCCCCAGATGCGCGCGCGCCTGCAAAAGCTGTTCGGGCTGGGCCAGCAGCGCGCCGCACAGCCGGTTCAGCGTGGCCTCGTAATAGGCGAATTCGACCAGCAGATCGGGCGCGATGCGGCGCAGCTGATCGTGGATTCGGGCGCTGCGGGCCTTGGCGCGTTCGGTGATCCGGGCGACCTCGTCGCGGTGGTCGATGTGGCGCTCGGCGCCTTCGCGGTCGCGTGCCGGGTCGCGCCCGAACGCCATGAACAACAGCGCCCCGCAGCACGCGGCCAGCAACAGAGCAGTGCCGGGATCGGTGCCGATGCAGCCCGCGCCGAACAGCGCCAGCATTGCTACCAGCACGCCGATGCGCTTGCGCGGCAGCGCAGGGCGGCGGGCATCGGCATGGGTGCGCCATTCCCGTTCGGTCCGCAGTCCCTGCGCCAGAATCCAGATCGCCACCCACCACAGCAGCACCACGCCCAGCAGCGGCAGCCCCGTGTGCCGCACCCCGAACAGCAGGCCCGGCAGGGCCGCCAGCGGCACAGCATACAGTAGCATCAGTTTGCGCAGCGCGGGGGTGTCTTGCGGGGTCGCGACGGCACCGCTGGGCAGCAAGGCGCCGGGACGATAGCGCAGCGCGTCGGGCGCCAGCGCCTCCAGTTTGCGCAATTTGCGCAGCAGCCAGTTTGGCGGGGCGAGGGACAGGGAGCGCATTACCAACCCGCCCCCCAGAACGCCTGCAACGCCAGCACGGTGACGCCGGCGAAGGCCAGATCGGGAAGCAGCCCGCCGCTGATCGGGCCGCGCTCGATCGAACGGATGATGACGGTTGCCGCGCGGTCATATGCGGGCCGCAGCACCCGGCGAACCAGCGGGCGCAGCAGCACGCCCAACAGCACCCTCCCCCCCAGCACATTGATCGCCACAAACGCCATGGACAGCAGCAAGGTAGTTTGCATGAACGTTGCCGAGTCCGCCGGCTCCGGGGCCATGACCGGGCTTGTCTGGCCCGCGGCGGCCATTGCGGCAGGGGCGGCGCACAGGGCCGCAAGGCAAAGGGTAAAGCTTTTCATGGTCAAACTGCCCGGCTCTAGAAAACGGTTTCGTCACCTTGCGCCGACAACTGGGCGAAACTTTGACCAATCCCCGGCAGTATTGCGCGGCTCAGCCCCTTCCGGGCGGACGCACCCCTTCGCGCGCCAGCCGGTCGCGCAGCACGTCGATCTCGATCTCCAGCCCTTCGCGGCCGTTTTCGATCAGGCTGCGGGTGCGGGCAGTGAAATTGCTTTCCAGATCGTCCAGCAGCGCGGCGTAATCGGCACGCGCCTGCGCATCGCGGGTCTGCGACCACAGATCGGCGAATTTCACCGTCGCATCGCGCGCGCCCTCCAGATAGACACCCATGTAGCGCCGCGCCGCGCTCAGATCGCCGGGGTCTTCCTCGACCGCACGAAACAGCGCCTGCGCCGTGGTTGCGAATTGGGCCACCCGGGCCTCCAGCTGCCGGTCGCCCGCGCGGGCGATCGCGCCCTGCATCGCGGCCAGGTATTTCTCGCCCTCCTCGACGACGCGGGCCACGCGATCCTGCTGGAAGGTGTCGATGCCTTCCATCCCCTTGTCGTGCGCGGGATCAAAGCCGAAGGCCACGACCCCGAGCCCAAGCCCGATCAGCCCGATCACCGCAGCGCCTGCCAGCCCCATTTCGGGCGATTGCGCGCCGCAGGCCAGCCCCAGCCCCAGCAGCACCGCCCCCAGCAATTTGCGCGGCAGGGCCGGCCGGCGCGCGACCTTGCGGGCCTCGAACGCGGCTTCGGCGCGCAACCCTTCGCGCGTCATCCAGGCACTGGTCGCGATCAGCGCAAAGGCCGCCAGCCCCCGGGCCAGCGCCACGGGCCCGTCGCCAAACGCCATCGGCAGGAACGGCAGCGCGGCGGCCACGATCCAGAACGGCCAGCCTTCCTGGCGATGCTCGATCCGTGGCCGACGCTCCGGCGGGATCGTGCCGCTGGACTGCGGGGGCGTATCCGGGCTGTATTTACCGCCAAACCGCTGGGCCATCGCTCACACCCCGCCGGTCAGCGCGACGCGCAGCGTCAGCGCGAGGATCAGAAAAAACGCAATGCGTTGCACGGCGGTGCGTGACATCAGACAGGCTCCTTCGCGGCGCGAGGGCAGGGCGGCCCTGGCGGTCGTCTCAACAATAGGCATGCAAAACCCCGCCTGCCAGAGGCAAGCGGGGCAAGTCTGCGAGAAAAGCGCGCGGGGTTTCCCCCATCAATACCGATGCTCAGCCGCGTTTCGGGCCCGAAGGACGCGGGCCGCGCGACCCGCCCGCCGGGCGGTCGCCATGCGATTTGAAGCCCGCCGCGCGCGGTTTGCCCGCGCCGCCGTGGCTTTTGGCGCCGTGCGATTTGAAACCACCCGGCTTGCCGCCCCCATCGCGCGGGCCGCCGTCACGCGGCGCATAGCCGCCCGGTTTGCCGCCCGCCGATTTGAAGCCACTGGATTTGAAGCCCCCCGGCTTGCCATCCCGGCCGCCGTCGCGGGGGGCAAAGCCTTCACCGCGCGGCGCGCGATCACCGAATTTCTTGTCGCCATAGGGTTTCTTGTCGCCATAGGCCTTGCGCTCGCCGCGCGGGGTATCGCCGTCGCGTTCGCCGTGCGATTTGAAACCCGCCGCGCGCGGCTTGGCGCCATCCTTGCTCCAGCGCGGGCGGCGCTCGCCGTCCTCACGCGGCTTGCGGTCGCCCTCCTCGCGGGGTTTCCACTCACCGCGGGGTTTGCGATCCCCTTCGGGGCGCGGGGTCCACTCGCCGCGGGGCTTGCGATCACTGTCTTCGCGGGGTTTCCACTCGCGCGGTTTGCGGTCGCCTTCGGGGCGCGGGCCGCCGAAGCCCTTGCGCTCGCCGCGCGCTTCGCCGTCGCGGGCAAAGGGTTTCTTGTCGCCGAAGGATTTCTTCTCGCCAAAAGGCTTGCGCGGGCCGCGATCTGTGTTGCGCTCCCCGCCGCCCTCGCCGCGCCCGGCAAAGCGGGCCTCGCGGGCGCGCTGGCCCGCTTCTGCGCGTTCTTCGCGCGACTGGCGGCCCTCGGCCACGCCCAGCAACAGCCGGTCGCCCATCTGGTCGCGCAGCACCTTGCGCTTGACCTCGAGGACATCGCCGGGGTTCATGTCGTTCAGCCGGAACGGGCCATAGCTGATGCGGATCAGCCGGTTCACCTGCAGCCCGATCTCGGCCATCGCCCGGCGGATCTCGCGGTTCTTGCCTTCACGGATGCCGACGGTCAGCCAGGCATTGGCGCCCTGCTGGCGGTCCAGCTCGATCTCCATCGGCTGGAAATCCTCGCCGTCAATCGTGATCCCGCGGCGCAGCGGGTCGAAGGTGGCATTGTCGGGGCGCCCGTTGACGCGCACGCGGTATTTGCGCAGCCAGCCGGTTTCGGGCAGCTCCAGCCGCCGCTTCAGCCCGCCATCGTTGGTCAGCAGCAGCAGACCTTCGGAATTCAAATCGAGCCGCCCGACGTTCAGAACCCGCGGCATGCCTTCGGGCATCTCGTCAAAGATCGTGCGGCGGCCCTGTTCGTCCTTCTCGGTCGTCACCAGCCCGAGCGGCTTGTAATACAGCCAGACCCGGGTTTCCTGCGGCGCGTCGATCGGCTTGCCGTCGATCGTCACGCGGTCGCTGGGCGCTACATCCAGCGCGGGGCTGGCGATGGTCTTGCCGTTCACCGCCACGCGGCCTGCCAGGATCATCTTCTCGGCGTCGCGGCGCGAGGCCACGCCGGAGCGGGCAATCACCTTGGCGATACGGTCATTGGATTGGGGTGCGGAAGCGGGCGCCGGAGTGGCGGGCGTGTCAGTCATCGCTGTCGTCCTTCAAAGGGAGGGGGCGCCGGATCACTCGGGCGCAAGCCGCCCCAATACACCTTTCCCGCCCGCTTGCAAAGCCGCTTGAACGGGGCGGGATTGCAGGCGATGAAAGAGCATGGATTTTACCTCTTTCATGGATCTGGCGCTGGCCGAGGCGCGCGCGGCGGGCCTGCGCGGCGAGGTGCCGGTGGGCGCGGTGATCGTGGCACCGGGCGGGCAGGTGGTGGCGCGGGCGGGCAACCGCACCCGCGAGTTGAACGACCCCACAGCCCATGCCGAGGTGCTGGCCCTGCGCGCGGCCTGCGCCGCTGCCGGGTCCGAGCGGTTGCCCGGCCATGATCTTTACGTCACGCTGGAACCCTGCCCGATGTGCGCGGCCGCCCTGTCCAATGCGCGCATCGCGCGGCTTTATTACGGTGCGGCGGACCCGAAATCGGGCGGCGTCGCGCAAGGCCCGCGGATTTTCGCCCACCCGCAGTGCCACCACGTCCCCGAGGTCTATGACGGCATCGCCGCCACCGAGGCCGAACGGCTGCTGAAGGACTTTTTTGCCGCCCGCCGCTGAGCGGTGAAATCATATATTCAAATCTCTTGATTTCCGCGCCGATCCACCCGACGCTTTCCCTCTGATGTGAAAAGGGAGGTTCACATGGCACTTCAGGGAGGATTGGCCGCCTGCGCGCTGGCCATTGTGCTGACATCTGCCCCGGTCTGGGCCGATCCGGCAAAGGTGGCGATCCATGTCGACGAGGAAAACGTCTCGACGATGAACATGGCGCTGAACAACGCGGCCAATATCGAGAAATACTATGCCGACAAGGGCGAAGAGGTCGCGATCGAGATCGTCACCTATGGCCCCGGCCTGCACATGCTGCGCGCCGATACCTCGCCGGTGAAGGACCGGATCGCGGAAATGGCGCTGATGTATGACAACCTGACCTTCTCGGCATGTCTGAATACCGTCGAGGCGATGAAGCAGAAAACGCAAAAGGACGTGCCGCTGCTGGAAGAGGCCAGCGTCGTGCCCTCGGGGGCGGTGCGGCTGATGGAACTGCAGAGCGAAGGCTACGCCTACCTGCGTCCCTGATGCGCGGGGCAGGGGGCGCTGCCCCCGTCCGTGCCGGACTCCCCCGGGATATTTAAGCCAAAGTGAAAGAGCGCTTTCTTTCTGGTCGAAATATCCCGGGGGTGAATTGGCGCAGCCAAGAGGGGGCAGCGCCCCCTGCGCCGGAGGTCACAGCGTGATCGGCTGCATCACCTGCGGTTCGATCACCTGCACCCCGGGCAGATCCGCCTTCAGTGTCGCGGCCGACTGTTCCAGCAGCGGGAAGGTGCGGTAGTGGCAGGGGATCACGGTCTTGAAATCGAAGTATTTCTTCGCGGCCCAGGCGGCGGCTTTCATATCCATCGTGAAATGCCCGCCCGCGCACAGGATGCCGATGTCGGGGCGGTGGTATTCGCCCATCCAGCCCATGTCGGCCATGATCGTGGTGTCGCCCGTCACATAGATCGTGTGGCCTTCGCCCGCGATCATGTAGCCTGCCTCGGTCCCGGCATAGACCGGACCGTTCGGGCCGCCCAGCGAGGAGGAATGGCTTGCGGGCACCATCGTGACGCGGGCGCCGGCCAGATCCACCGTGCCGCCCTTGTTGAAGCCGATGCCATCGATCCCCTCGGCCTCTTGCCAGTAGCTGATCAGATCGTAGATCCCGACGACCGGGATTTTCAGCTGTTTCGCGATTGCCAGCGTGTCGCCCGTGTGATCGCCGTGGCCGTGGGTCAGCAGCACATGGGTCGCGCCTGCCAGCGCCTCGGCGCGCCGGGCTGCCGGGAACATCGGATTGCCCGTTAGCCAGGGGTCGATCAGGATCACCGCGTCGGCGATTTCGAGCCGAAAGCCGGAATGGCCAAGCCAGGTCAGGTTCATCGCATCCTCCATCATCTTTGTGCTGAACCTAGCGCAGCGTGCGGCCCGGGCAAGCGCCTTGAAAGCCGGGGCCATGGGCGCTAAACCCGTGCCCAGATTAGCGGAGACCCCTATGTCCATTGACATCGACACCGCCCGCAAGGTGGCGCATCTGGCGCGCATTGCCGTGGCTGAAGACGACCTGCCCAAGCTGGCCGGGCAATTGTCCGGCATCCTGACCTTCATGGAGCAGCTCAACGAAGTGGATGTGGAGGGCGTCGAGCCGATGACCTCGGTCACGCCGATGCGCCTGAAGCGGCGCGAGGATGTGGTGACCGACGGCGGCTATCAGGACAAGATCCTGAAAAACGCCCCCGATGCCCGCGAGGGTTTCTTTGCCGTTCCGAAGGTGGTCGAATGAGCCTGAACCAACTGACGATTGCCGATGCGCGCGATGCGCTGCGCAAGGGCGAAACCACCTCGGTCGCGCTGACCGAGGCCTGTCTGGCCGCGATCGACGGCGCCGATGCGCTCAATGCCTTCTGCGCCAAGACGCCCGAGATCGCGCTGACGCAGGCCGCGGCGGCCGATGCCCGGATCAAGGCGGGCGATGCGCCCGCGATGTGCGGGATTCCGCTGGGGATCAAGGATCTGTTCTGCACCAAGGGTGTGGCCACGCAGGCCGCCTCGAACATCCTGAAAGGGTTCAGGCCGGAATACGAATCCACCGTCACGCAGAACCTGTGGGATGCGGGCGCGGTGATGCTGGGTAAGCTCAGCATGGACGAATTCGCGATGGGGTCGAGCAACGAGACCGCCTGTTACGGCGATGTCGTCAACCCCTGGAAGATCGACGATCGCAAGCTGACGCCGGGCGGCAGCTCGGGCGGGTCGGCCGCTGCGGTGGCGGCCGATCTGTGTCTGGCGGCGACCGGCACCGACACCGGCGGCTCGATCCGCCAGCCTGCGGCGTTTACCGGCATCGTGGGCATCAAGCCGACCTATGGCCGCGTCAGCCGCTGGGGTGTGGTGGCCTTCGCCTCCAGCCTCGATCAGGCCGGGCCGATGACGAAATCGGTCCGTGACGCGGCGATCATGCTGGGTGCGATGGCCTCGGTCGATCCGAAGGATTCGACCAGCGCCGACATTCCGGTGCCCGATTTCGAAGCGGCGCTGACCGGCGATATTCGCGGCAAGAAGATCGGCATTCCGCGCGAATACCGTCTGGACGGTATGCCCGCCGAGATCGAGAAGCTGTGGGATGACGGGATCGCGATGCTGCGCGATGCGGGGGCCGAGATCGTCGATATCAGCCTGCCGCACACGAAATACGCGCTGCCAGCCTATTATGTGATCGCGCCGGCCGAGGCCTCTTCGAACCTCGCGCGTTATGACGGGGTGCGCTATGGCCACCGCGCGAAACTGGGCGCGGGCGACGGCATCACCGAGATGTATGAAAAGACCCGCGCCGAGGGCTTCGGCCCCGAGGTGCAGCGCCGCATCATGATCGGCACCTATGTGCTGTCGGCGGGCTTCTATGACGCCTATTACAACCGCGCGCGGCGCGTGCGCGCGCTGATCAAGCGCGATTTCGATCTGGCCTTCGCGGACGGGATCGACGCGATCCTGACGCCGGCCACGCCGTCTTCGGCCTTTGGTCTGGGCGAGATGCAGGATGCCGATCCGGTCGCGATGTATCTGAATGACGTGTTCACCGTGACCGTGAACCTGGCGGGTCTGCCGGGGATTTCGGTGCCGGTCGGGCTGGATAGCAAGGGCCTGCCGCTGGGGCTGCAGCTGATCGGTCGGCCCTGGGCCGAGGGCGATCTGCTGAACCATGCCTATGTGCTGGAGAAAGCCGCAGGCTTCAGCGCCAAGCCCGCGAAATGGTGGTAACGGAGTAAGCCGATGCGCAGTCTGATCTTCGCCCTCCCCGTTCTGGCGCTGGCCGCCTGCGAACCGACCGTGCCGGAGTCCGGCGCGGGGGTGGGGTTTGGCGATTATCAGACCTATCTGGCGCAGCGCGAGGCTGAACTGTCCGGGCAAAGCCCGAGGTTGCAGGTTCAGCCGAAAATCGCCAGCACGCCGCAAAGCCCGGTCCCGGTGCAGGACCCGGGCGCAGGCACCGCTGCCGTGGGGGCGCCGATGAATGCGATGGACCCGGCGGCGATGGCAAATGTCGCTCCGGTGGCCGGGGGCGAGGGCGAGGGGGCGCTTGGTGCGCAGGCGCTGGCTGCGCTGGCGGCGACCGCCCCCGATGGCGCCCCGGCGACCGAACCGGCGCCTGTGGTGACGCCGGCGCCGGCCGTGGCGCCCGTGATCGCGCCGGTGCAGGGGGCGGCGGGGCCGAACCTTGCCGCCTATGCGCTTGCCGCGACCAATGCGCCGGGCCAGTCGGTCTATGGCCGCAGCGGGCTGCATATGGTCAGTTCAGACAAGGCCTGCGCGAAATATGTCTCGCCCGATCTGGCGCAGATGGCGTTTTTGGAAAACGGTGGGCCGCAGAAAGACCCGGGCAATCTGGACCCCGACGGCGACGGCTTTGCCTGTGGCTGGGACCCGCGCCCGTTCCAGACCGCGCGGCAATGAGCCTGCCCTCTCCGAATTTCGGAGAGCGGCGAGGCGGTGCGCGCCCCGAGCTGATCGTGATTCACTATACCGCCATGGCCGATGCGGTCTGCGCCCGGGACCGGCTGTGCGATCCGCAGGCCGAGGTTTCGGCGCATTGGCTGGTGGCCGAGGATGGCGGGACCGAACAACTGGTGGACGAGGCCGCGCGCGCCTGGCACGCCGGGGCCGGAGCGTGGCGCGGGCAGGGCGATGTGAACTCGCGCTCGATCGGGATCGAACTGGCCAACCCGGGCGATCAACCCTTCCCGGAACCGCAGATGGCGGCACTGGAGGCCCTGCTGGGCGCGATCATGGCGCGTTGGGGCATCCCGCCCGAGGGGGTCATCGGTCATTCCGACATGGCGCCTGAACGCAAGATTGACCCGGGCCCACGTTTCGACTGGCGGCGTCTGGCGCGGCAGGGGCTGGCGGTCTGGCCGGGGCAGGGGCCGCGCATCGCGCCCGATCCCGCGGCCTTTGCCGCGCTGGCGGCTGCGGTGGGTTACCCTGATGCGCCCTTCGATGCGCTGCTGGCGGCCTTCCGGTCGCGGTTCCGCCCCCGTGCAAGCGGGCCGCTTGATGCCATCGACATGGCGCAGATCGCCGATCTGGCGGCGCGCTTTGGCGATGATGGCGATCAGTGGCGGGCCTGCTGACGGGGCGCCCCATTGACCGCGCCCCCGGTTGCGGCGTAAGGCAGGCGTGCGCGGATGGCCGGATGACCGCGGGCGCCCATAGCTCCGCTGCCGCGGATAGCTGGGGGTCCGAGGAAAGTCCGGACTCCATGAAGCAACGGTGCCGGGTAACGCCCGGCGGGGGCAACCCTAGGGAAAGCGCCACAGAGAACGAGACCGCCCCGCCTTCGGGCGCGGGTAAGGGTGAAACGGTGGGGTAAGAGCCCACCGCGGGACTGGCAACAGGACCGGCACGGCAAGCCCCACCGGGAGCAACGCCGAATAGGGATCGCGCGCGGGGCGGCAACGCCACCGCAGGGGAGCTTCGCCCCGAGCGGTCCGGGTTGGCGGCTTGATCCTGCAGGCAACTGCAGGGCTAGAGGAATGGTCATCCAGGGGGCGCATGCCCCCGGACAAAATCCGGCTTACAGGCCATCCGCGCATTTTCGGCCTTCCGATTCCTCGCCCGCATATCGGGTTTTGCGGGATTATTTCGGCACTTCCCCCTGAAAAACCGTTGGCGTGTTCTTACGTTGGGCGCAGTATTCTGTGTGTCCAAACCAATGGGGGGGAACATGAGTTTCGTCAAAACGCTGGCCACGCTGGCCGTGGGATTTGCCGCAGCACGCGGTGTCGACAAGTTTCGCAAGATTGGCGGTGTCGAGGGCATGAAAGACGCGCTGCGCGGCGCGGGCGAGCCCGGTGGCATGGCCGATCAGATGGGCGATATGGCCGAGAAGTTCGGTGTTCCCGGCGGCAAGGATGCGGTGCGCGAGATGGTCACCAAATTCGGCAACCAGGCCGCTGCCGCGACCGAGGCGACCGAGGCCGGTTTGGGCAGTCTGATGAACGCGATGACCGGCGCTGCGGCGACGGGGGCCAAGGGCTTGGGCGATATGATCGGTGCCGTCACCGCGAACATGCCGGCCAATACGATTCTGGAAGAGCAGGCCAAGCTGATGATCCGCGCGATGGTTCAGGCCGCCAAGGCCGATGGCGAGATCGACGCGGAAGAACGGGCCAAGATCATGGATCATCTGGGCGATGCCTCGGAAGAAGAGATCGCCTTCGTCGAGGCCGCGCTGGATGCGCCTGTCGATGTTGCGGCACTGGCGGCGGCGGCAACCGAAAGCACCAAGGCGCAGGTCTATTCCGCGGCCCTGATGGCGATCAGCGTCGATACCGAGGCCGAAAAGCAATATCTTGCCAATCTGGCCGCAGCCCTGGGGCTGGAGGCGGCGAAGGTGCTGGAAATCCATCGCGCCATGGGCAAGCCCCTGGTCTGAGCAGAACGGCAGGTCTGCCTGCCCGGGCCGGTTCGGCGTTCCGCGCCCGGGATGCAGAATTTTGCGCGACAGGTTCGGTTTGGCGGTTGACTCCGGGCGCGGCCTCGCTAAAAGGCGGGCTTCAAGGAATTCGCGGGCGCACGGGTGCCCGACTCTAGGAGACTGAAAATGGCGAAGCCGACGACGATCAAGATCCGTCTGAACTCGACGGCGGGCACCGGGCACTTCTATGTGACCAAGAAGAATGCCCGCACCATGACGGAAAAAATGACCGTGAACAAATACGATCCGGTCGTGCGCAAGCATGTCGAATACAAGGAAGGCAAGATCAAGTAAGATCGCGCCGAACCTCTGGTTCAAAGGCCGTGCCGCAAGGCGCGGCCTTTTGCATTTTCGGGATCGGCGCCTGTCTTGTATTGGCGGATAAAGTTTACTGAAAAAATCGGGTTTACATATCCGAGCATTTCAGTCAGTTTCCCGGCAGGCCCCGGACGGGGCGGGACACTGACTGAGGAAACGTGCGATGATGAAACCCCTGATGGCGCTGGCCGCCACCACCGCTCTGATCACCCCGGCCTTTGCCGATGCCCCCGCGACCGGGGCAGTTCTGGATACCTATGCGGATCTGGCCGAGGCGGGCTATGGCGATGCGCTCAGCACGGCCGAGGGCCTGCAGGCCGCAGTGGCGGCGCTGATTGCCGCGCCGTCCGAAGAGACGCTGTCGGCGGCCAAGGCGGCCTGGGTTGCGGCGCGCGTGCCCTACCAGCAGACCGAGGCTTTCCGCTTCGGCAACCCGATCGTGGACGATTGGGAAGGCAAGGTGAACGCCTGGCCGCTGGACGAGGGGCTGATCGACTATGTCGACATGGACTCGGCCGCAGTGAACGAGGAAAACGAACTGGCGCTGCTGAACATCGTCGCCAACCCCAAGGTCACCATCGGCGGCACCGAGGTCGACGCGACCGAGATCACCCCCGCGCTGCTGGGCGAAACGCTGCACGAGGCCGAGGGGATCGAGGCGAACGTGGCCACCGGCTATCACGCCATCGAATTTCTGCTTTGGGGGCAGGATCTGAACGGCACGGATGCGGGGGCGGGCGCGCGGCCCTACACCGATTTCGTGCAGGGCGAGGGCTGCACCCATGACAACTGCGACCGCCGGGCGGCCTATCTGCAGGCCGCGACCGACCTGCTGGTCACCGATCTGCAGGAAATGGTGGCGAACTGGGCCGAGGGCGGCGCCGCACGCGCCGCGATCGAGGCCGATCCGAAGGCCGGTATCTCGGCGATCCCGACCGGGATGGGGTCGCTGTCCTATGGCGAGCTGGCGGGCGAGCGGATCAAGCTTGGCCTGATGCTGCACGACCCGGAAGAAGAGCATGACTGCTTCTCGGACATGACCCATCTGAGCCACTATTACGACGGCGTCGGCATCCGCAACGTCTATACCGGCAGCTATACCCGGGTGGATGGCACGGTGGTTTCGGGGCCCTCGATCAGCGATCTGGTCAAGGCCGCCGATCCGGCCGTCGATGCGCAGTTGCGCAGCGAACTCGACGCTTCGGTGGGTGCCCTGGGGGAAATGAAAGCGGCGGCCGAAGGTGGCATGGCCTTCGATCAGATGCTGGCGATGGGCAATGAAGAGGGTGCTGCGATCATCACCAAGGCGGTTGATGCGCTGGTCACCCAGACCCGCTCGATCGAGCGTGCGGTGGCGGCCTTGGGCGGCGAGATCGAGGTCGAAGGCTCGGACAGCCTCGATAACCCGAACGCGGTCTTCCAATAAGATATGGGCCCGCGGCGGGCGACTGCCGCGGGCGTTTTTCGATGACGACCTTGCTGAAATCCTGTGTGGCGCTGTTGGCGCTGGTTGGACCCGCGCTGGCCGATGACGCCGCGCGGGTTGCCGCCGTGACCGCCTGGGCCGCGGATTTCACCGCGCCGGAGCCATTCGAGGCGCGCCCGGCCGGGGCCGCCACCGTGGCGCAGTTCGCCGAGCCTGCGGCGAACCTGCCGCTGACACGCCGCATGGATTTCACGCTGGGCGAGGCGCTGTTTGAAAAGCTTTGGGTTGCGGCGCCCACGGCCACGCGCGCCTCTGACGGGCTGGGGCCGTTGTTCAACGCCCGTTCTTGCGCGGGCTGCCATCCGGGTGACGGACGCGGCCGCCCGCCGCAGAGCGCGGCGGAAATCTCCGGGATGGTGCTGAAACTCTCGGGAGCCGACGGCGCGCCGCACCCTGTGCATGGCAGCCAGCTGCAGGATCGCGCCGTGCCCGGCGTGCCCGCGGAAGGCGCGCTGACGCTGGCGTGGGAAGAGGACACGGTCGAACTGGCCGGCGGCGAGGTGGTGCATCTGCGCCGCCCCCTGGCGCGCGTGACGCCCGAACTGACGCCAGGCACGCAGACCAGCCTGCGCGTCGCGCCGCAGCTGATCGGGCTCGGTCTGCTGGAAGCGGTGGCAGAGGCCGACATCCTGGCGCAGGCCGACCCGGACGATGCCGATGGCGACGGGATTTCGGGCCGCGCCGCGCGCGTCTGGAGCCCGGCTGCCGGGGTTGTCACGCTTGGGCGATTCGGCCACAAGGCGGGCGCGGCCAGCCTGCGCGACATGGCGGCGGCGGCGTTTTCCACGGATATGGGCCTGTCGACACCGCTTTTCCCCGATCCGGCGGGCGATTGCACCGCGGCGCAGACCGCCTGCCGCGCGGCCCCCACGGGCGAGGATGCCGGGCTGCGCGATGGCCGCGAGGTTTCGGGCGATACGTTGGATCTGGTGGCGTTCTATGTTGAAAACCTGGGCGTTCCGGCGCGGCGCAAGGTGGCGGACCCGCAGGTTCTGGCGGGCAAGGAGGCGTTCTATGCCGCCGGCTGCCCGGCCTGCCATCGTCCGAAATTCGTCACGCCGCGCAATCCCGATGACCCCGCGCGCAGCTTTCAGCTGATCTGGCCCTACAGCGATCTGCTGTTGCATGACATGGGCCCCGGTCTGGCCGATGACCGCGCCGAAGGTCTGGCCTCGGGCCGCGAATGGCGCACGGCGCCGCTGTGGGGCATCGGTCTGACCGAGGCGGCCACCGGCCACCCCGCGACCTATCTGCATGACGGGCGCGCGCGATCGTTACTCGAGGCAATCCTGTGGCATGGTGGCGAAGCGGCGCCGGCCCGTGATAGGGTCGCGCAGATGGCGCCCGAGACGCGCGCCGCCCTGATCGCCTATCTGGAGAGCCTCTGATGCGCCTGTTGCCCCTTGCTGCCCTGTTCCTTGCCGCCCAATCCGTGCTGGCGCCCGCACAGGCGGATGTGCCCGAGGCGATCAGCAAGGAAATCCTGCCCGGCTATGCGGGGTTCTCCGCTGCGGCGCAGGCGCTGAGCGACGCGGCGCAGGCCGATTGCAGCCCGGCGGCGTTGCAGGCGCCGTGGAACGCCACGTTCGATGCTTGGCTGGGGGTGGCCCATCTGCGGCTGGGCCCGATCGAGGACAAGGGCCGTGCGCTGGCGATCGCCTTCTGGCCCGATCCCAAGGCCATCGGCGCGCGCCAGACCGAGTCGATGCTGAAAGCCGCCGATCCCGCGCTGGTCACGGCCGACGGCATGGCGCAGGTGTCGGTCGCGGCGCGCGGGCTGTTCGGGCTGGAGCGGTTGCTTTATGGCGCCGAGGCCACGGATACGGGCGCCTATGCCTGCGATCTGCGCCGCGCGCTGGCCGCCGATCTCGCCCGGATGGCGCAAGAGACAGAGGCCGAGTGGCGGGGCGGTTATGCCGATCTGCTGCTGACTGCGGGGGTCGAGGGCAACACCCGGTTCCTGACCAGCGCCGAGGCGCGGCAGGCCCTGTTCACGCAGTTGATTTCCGGCCTCGAATTCAACGCCGATCAGCGGCTGGGCCGCCCGCTGGGCAGCTTCGACAAGCCGCGCCCGGAACGGGCCGAAGCGCTGGCCTCTGGCCGCTCGTTGCGCGACGTGGCGCTGTCGTTGAAGGCGCTCGAAGGATTCGCCCACGCGCTGGCGCAGGGGCTGGGGGAGATTCCGCTGACCGAAGCGGCCTTCGCGCGCGCGCATGACGTGGCCGCGAAGCTGGACGATCCGGTCTTTGCCGGGGTGGCAGAGCCGGGCACTCGCCTGAAGGTCGAGATTCTGCAGCAATCCGTGCGCGCGGCGCACGATGCCGCGCTGAGCGAGATCGGCGCGCTTCTGGGGGTCGATGCGGGCTTCAACTCGGCCGATGGCGACTGAAACGACACGAAAAGGACCTGACCATGAAACGCCGCGCTTTCCTTGCCTCTCTTGTTGCTGCCGCCGCGATTCCGCGTGCGAGCTGGGCCGATGCGGGCAACCCGGCCTATCTGGCTGCGGCGAAAGATCCGGCGGGCGGTTACGCGCTCTGGGGGCTATCGGAAACGGGCGAGCGGTTGTTTTCGCAATCGCTGCCGGGTCGGGGCCATGCCGCCACCGCCCATCCGATCCGTCCCGAGGCGGTGGCCTTCGCCCGCCGGCCGGGCACCTTCGCGCTGGTGATCGACTGCGCCAGCGGCGCCCTGACCGCCCGGCTGACCCCGCCCGAGGGGCGCCAGTTCAACGGCCATGGCGTCTATTCCGAGGATGGCACGGTGCTATTCACCTCGGAGGTGGTGGCCGAGGGGTCCGAGGGGCGCATCGGCATCTGGGATGCGGCGCAGGGGTATCGCCGGATCGGGGAATTCGCCTCGAACGGGATCGGGCCGCATGAAATCCGGCGCCTGCCGGGCAGCGAGGTGCTGGTGGTGGCCAATGGTGGCATCCAGACCGACCCGAGCGACCGCACGCCGCTGAACCTCGACCGGATGCGCCCGAACCTGAGCTACCTTAGCGCGGATGGCGCGGTGCTCGATCAGGTCGAACTGCCCGATATGTGGCAGAACTCGATCCGGCATCTGGCGCTGGGGCCCGACGGGCTGGTGGCGTTCGCGATGCAATGGCAGGGCGATCTGGCAGAGCCGGTGCCGCTGTTGGGTCTGCACCGGCGCGGTACAGAAGTGATTCTGGCCGAGCCGAAAGACGCCGAGATGTTTGCGATGCAGGGCTATGCCGGGTCGATTGCCTTCAGCCCGGATGGCGCCGAGGTGGCGATCACCTCGCCCAGGGGCGGGCGGGTGCAGGCGTTTTCCGCCGAGGGCGCGCCGCTCTGGTCGGTGCCGCGGGCCGATGTCTGCGGGCTTGGCCCCTGCACGGCGGGGGGATTCGTCGCGACCGACGGCCAGGGCGCTGTGGCGCGGGTGGCCGCAGGCCGGTTCGAGCCGCTGTCGACCGCCAATCTGTCCTGGGACAACCACCTGGTTGCGTTGGGCTGAGGCGCGACGGTTCAATCGGGCAAGGGGCGCGGTGACCCGTCCCTCCCAGCCTTGCTAAATTCAAGGCCGTGGAATTCGCGCGTTGCAGAAGACGCAGCAAAGCCGCCCGCTCGGCCCGCTTCACCTGCGGGATGCGCAGAACCAGCCGAACGCATAACACACGGGAATCCCGTGGTTTCCAGCGCTTTCCGAATGTCTTATGTGGGAAAGATGGTGCTGTGAGAGAGGATTGAACTCTCGACCTCTCCCTTACCAAGGGAGTGCTCTACCACTGAGCTACCACAGCATCCTTCCGGTCAACTTCGACCGTGGGCGGGGATTTAGATGCATTCGCCGGGCTGTGCAAGGACAAATTTGCACCCTCTCTCGACACATTTTTCCGGGCGGGGTAGAGAGAGGCCGATGACACATAAAAAAACCGATACCGGCAGCGGCAAGCCGCGCCCCGAGGACAGCCGCGAAGCGCGGTTGCGGGCGGCGTTGCGCGCCAATCTGCAGCGGCGCAAGGCGCAGGCGCGGGCGCGCGCGGATGAGGCCGGGTCGGAAAAGGCAAAGGACGAGTAGAATGGATTCGATCATCGTGCGCGGCAACGGGCCGCTCAACGGGCAGATCCCGATTGCCGGGGCCAAGAACGCCTGTCTGGCGCTGATGCCCGCGACGCTGCTGAGCGAAGAGCCGCTGACCCTGACCAACGCGCCGCGGCTGAGCGATATTCGCACGATGACCGAGCTGCTGGCCAGTCTGGGCGCCGAGGTGGCCGCGCTTCAGGACGGCAAGGTTCTGGCCAGTTCGAGCCACGGCGAGATCAACCCGGTCGCCGATTACGACATCGTGCGCAAGATGCGGGCCTCTAACCTGGTGCTGGGGCCGCTGCTGGCGCGGCTGGGCCATGCGGTCGTGTCGCTGCCCGGCGGTTGTGCGATCGGCGCACGGCCAATGGATATTCACATCGACGCGCTCGAGGCCCTGGGCGCGCAGATCGAACTGCGCGAGGGCTATCTGCACGCGAAAACTCAGGGCGGGCTGAAAGGCGCGGTGCACGAGATGCGCTTTGCCTCGGTCGGCGCGACCGAGAACTTCCTGATGGCCGCGACGCTGGCCAAGGGCACGTCGGTTCTGAAAAACGCCGCACGCGAGCCGGAAATCGTCGATCTGGCGCGCTGCCTGCGGGCGATGGGCGCGCAGATCGAGGGCGAGGGCACCTCGACTATCGAAATTCAGGGCGTGGACCGGCTGCATGGTGCGACGCACCCGGTGGTGACCGACCGGATCGAGCTGGGCACCTACATGCTGGCCCCCGCGATCTGCGGCGGCGAGGTGGAATGCCTGGGCGGCCGGATCGAACTGGTCGAGAGCTTCTGCGAAAAACTCGATGCCGCCGGGATCTCGGTCGAGGAAACCGCCGCCGGGCTGAAGGTCAAGCGCAAGAACGGTCGCGTGCGCGCGGTCGATGTGGTCACCGAACCCTTCCCGGGCTTCCCGACCGATCTGCAGGCGCAGATGATGGCGCTTTTGTGCACCGCCGAGGGCACCAGCGTTCTGGAAGAGAAGATCTTCGAGAATCGCTTCATGCATGCGCCCGAACTGATGCGGATGGGCGCCAAGATCGAGGTTCACGGCGGCCATGCCACCGTGCACGGCGTCGAAAAACTGCGCGGCGCGCGGGTGATGGCAACCGATCTGCGCGCCTCGGTGTCGCTGATTCTGGCCGGGTTGGCGGCCGAGGGTGAAACCGTGGTCAGCCGTGTCTACCACCTCGACCGCGGCTACGAGCGGGTGGAAGAAAAGCTGAGCGCGGTGGGCGCCCATATCGAACGCGTGAAGGGCGAGTGATGGCACAGGGCCGGTCGCTGGAACTGTTCTTCGTCGATGGCAACCCGTCGGGGATGCAGACCGCCGAAGTGTTCAACTGGACCGGCCATGTGCTCTATTTCCCGCGCACCCAGATCGTGCAGGCGCTGGCGCGCCCGGCGGCGCGTCATACTGGCGTCTATGTGTTGTTGGGCGCCGATGAGGCCGGGCCACGCGCCTATGTTGGCGAGGGCGAGGATATCGCCGCACGCATCCGAAGCCATGACGTGGCCAAGGATTTCTGGACCCATGCAGCGCTGATTACCACGCAGGCCAACAACCTGCACAAGGCGCATGTGAAATATCTCGAATCGCGGCTGATCGAGGATGCCCGCCGGATTGGACGGATGCCGCTGGACAATGCCAATACCCCTGCGCGCCCCGGCTTGTCCGAAGCCGCGCGGGCGAATATGGAAGAGTTTCTGGAAACCCTGTTCATCGTGTTGCCCGCGCTGCGGATCGACATGTTTGAGGAGCGGGCGCGGCCTGTGGTGATGGATGCCCTGCGGCAGGTTGTTGATTCCACTCCTTCGGAAAAAGGCGCAGAGTTCCACCTCTCTGCACCGCGCGTGGGTATCGAAGCCGTCGCAACCCTTGTTGACGGCGATTTCGTTGTTGAAGCAGGAGCGCGTGCCAGGGGCGCGTGGGCCGGAGTCGACTACGCAACCTATCGTCCGCTTTATGATGAATTGCGTTCAACCGGGGTTCTGGTCTCTGATGGTGAGGGATGCCGTTTTGCGGAACGTTATGCGTTCGCCAGCCCTTCTGCAGCGGCCTCGGTGATCTTGGGGCGGGCCTCGAACGGCGCCACGAAATGGAAAACCCCCGAAGGCAAAACCTACAAGGAATGGGAAGCGACGATGCTGGCTGCGCTTCCACAGGAGGAGTGATGACCGACGCCCGTTTTTCCGATGCTGCCGAGGGCCCGCTGGCCCTGCGCGCCGAGACGCCCGAGGATCTGGCGGTGATCGCGGCGCTGGTGCAGGACGCCGTGCTGCCGATGAGCGAAATCTCGTGGGAGGCGAAGGCGCGCCGTCTGGCCCTTCTGGTCAACCGGTGCCGTTGGGAAGATCTGGCGCAGGCCGAGGCCGAGGGGCGGCCGTTCGAGCGGGTGCAGTCGCTTCTGGTGGTTTCGGACGTGACCGGCATCGCCTCGACCGGCATCGACCGGCGCGATCGCGACACGGTGCTTTCGATCCTCGATCTGAGCTGGGAGCCGGGGGCCGATGGGGCCGGGCGGCTGATCGTCACCCTGGCGGGCGATGGCGCGATTGCGGCCAGTGTCGAATGCCTGTCGGTCGATCTGCGCGATGTGACGCGGCCTTACCGGGCGGTCTCGGGGCGCGTGCCGCATCACCCGGACTGAGCGGGGGGCTGTCCGATGATCCGTCCTGCCCGTCCCGAGGATGCCGAACGTATCTCCGAGGTGCTGGTGGCTTCGATCACAGCGCTTTGCGGGGCCGATCATCACGACGATCCGGCGCGCATCGCGAACTGGCTGGCCAACAAGACCCCGCAGGCAATTGCCGCGCTGATCGCGGACCCGGGCGGGCGCGTCTATGTCGCCGGTCATGCGCAGATCGAGGCGGTGGGGGCCATCGAATGGGCCGGTCAGGCGCCCGACGCCGGCAAGATCACCCTGCTTTACGTTCACCCCGAGGCGCGCGGTCAGGGCTATTCCGCCGCGCTCCTGACGGCGATGGAGGCCGAACTGGCGGGGCAGGGGCGCGTGCGCGGGCTACTGACCGCAACGGCCACCGCCCGGGCGTTCTATCGCCATCACGGCTGGCACCCCGATGGGCCGCCGCGCGAGGGGCGTTGGATCCTCGGGCATCCGATGCGCAAGGATCTGGGCTGAGATCGCCCACCCCCCGGGGCCTTTGGGCTTCTTCTTGGCATAAATACTCAAAACCCCCGGCGCCCCGGGGCCGCCGCCGGGGTTTTGCCCCCGGCCCCCCGCAAGGTATTTGCGGCAAGATGAAAGCGCCGCGACGGTTCGGCGCTTGCCGTGGGGCGGGCAAGCCTTTATCCCGTTGAGGGATCAAGGAGACCGTCATGCCGCATTTTCTCAAGACGCTCGACGCCGATTTCGAGGCCCGTTTCACCGCCCTGCTGGGCATGAAGCGCGAGGACAGCCCCGATGTCGATGCGATCGTGGCAGGCATCATCGCCGATGTGCGGGCACGCGGCGATGCGGCGGTGATCGAGCTGACCGCGAAATTCGACCGGCTGGAGCTGACGCCGGAAACGCTGGCCTTCTCCGAGGCCGAGATCGCGGCGGAAATCGCCAAGGTCAGCGCCGAAGACCGCGCCGCGCTGGAACTGGCGGCAGACCGTATCCGCACCTATCACGCCCGCCAGATGCCCGAAGATGCGCTCTGGACCGAAGAGAGCGGCGCAAGCCTTGGCTGGCGGTTCACGCCGGTCTCGGCGGCGGGGCTTTATGTGCCCGGCGGGCTGGCAAGCTATCCGTCCTCGGTTCTGATGAATGCGATCCCCGCCAAGGTGGCCGGGGTGGAACGGCTGGTCGTCGTGTGTCCGACGCCCGATGGTGTGGTCAACCCGCTGGTGCTGCTGGCGGCGCAGATCGCCGGGGTCGATGCGGTCTATCGGATCGGCGGCGCGCAGGCGGTGGCGGCGTTGGCCTATGGAACCGACACGATCGCCCCGGTCGACAAGATCACCGGGCCGGGCAATGCCTTCGTGGCCGCGGCGAAACGGCGGGTCTTTGGCAAGGTCGGCATCGACATGATCGCGGGTCCGTCCGAAATTCTGGTGATCGCGGATGGCGACAATAACCCGGACTGGATCGCGCTGGATCTGCTGAGTCAGGCCGAACATGACCAGAGCGCGCAGTCGATCCTGATCACGCCGGATGCCGGGTTTGCCGATGCGGTGGTGGCGGCGGTGGACAAACGGCTGGAAACGCTGGAGCGGCGGGCGATTGCGGGCGAAAGCTGGCGCGAGAATGGCGTGGTCATCGTGACCCGCGATCTGACCGAAGCGGCCGCCCTGTCCGACCGCTTCGCGCCCGAACATCTGGAACTGTGCGTGGCCGACCCCGAGGGGCTGAGCGCGCAGATCCACCATGCGGGGGCGATTTTCCTGGGCGCCTATACGCCCGAGGCGATCGGCGATTATGTCGGCGGCCCGAACCATGTTCTGCCCACGGCGCGCTCGGCGCGGTTTTCCAGCGGGCTGTCGGTTCTGGATTTCCTCAAGCGCACGACGCTGGCCCGGATGACCCCTGCCGCGCTGAAGGCGATCGGTCCTGCGGCCGAACGTCTGGCGCAATCCGAAAGCCTGCAGGCGCATGGCCTGTCGGTCACCGCGCGTCTGGCAGCCCTGAACGAGGGAGAGGCGTAATGTCCCGCATCACACGTCTGGAAATCGACGACAGCGGCTTGTCCGCGCCCACGCCGCAGATCGAGCAGGAACGCCGCGTTGCCGTCTATGACATTCTGGAAGACAACAGCTTTGCAATTCCCGGACGCGAGGGCATGCCCGCGCCCGAGGGGCCCTTCGCGCTGACGCTGGCGGTGCGCGACGGGCGGCTGGTGTTCGACACCGCGACCGAAGCCGGAGACAAGGTGGCCGAGTTCCACCTGTCCTTCGGCCCGTTCCGGCAGGTGGTGAAGGATTACTTCCAGATCTGCGAAAGCTATTTCGAGGCGGTCAAACGCCTGCCGCCCAGCCAGATCGAGGCAATCGACATGGCCCGGCGCGGCATTCACAACGAGGGCGCGCGCATCCTGCAAGAACGCCTTGAGGGCAAGGCCGAGCTGGATATCGACACCGCGCGGCGCCTGTTCACGCTGGTCTGTGTCCTGTCCCCGGTGAAGTGATGTCCAATCTTCCCCATTCGGTGCTGTTCTGCTGCGATCACAACGCCACGCGCTCGCCGATGGCCGAGGGGATGATGAAGAAATTCTATGGCCGCAATGTCTATGTCCAGTCCGTGGGCGTGATGGCCGATCTGGAGATTGACGGCTTCACCATCGCCGTGTGCGAAGAGATCGGAGTCGATCTGCACCGCCATCGCGCGCGGTCGTTCACCGAATTGCAGGAATGGGGCGATGACCTGTCGGCCTTCGATCTGGTGGTGGCGCTGACCCCTGCCTCGCAGGCGCAGGCGCTGGACCTGACGCGCTATTACCATCTGGATGTGGAATACTGGCCGATCATGGACCCGACCGGCACAGGCGAGGGGCGCGAGGCGCGGCTGGCCGCCTATCGTCAGACCCGCGACCAGATCCGCGCGCATATTCTGGAACGTTTCGGCCCGCCCACGGAATGAGGCGGGCCCGCGAACCGGCCGCGCCTGCGTATGTTTACACGTCCAGTTCTTCGACGAACTGCGCGTTTTCCTGAATATACTGGAACCGCAGCTCGGGCTTCTTGCCCATCAGCCGTTCGACCAGATCCGAGGTCTCGCCCGGCGTGTCGTCATGGATCGTGACCCGGATCAGCTTGCGCGTTTCCGGGTTCATCGTGGTTTCCTTCAGGTCCTTGGCGTCCATCTCGCCAAGCCCCTTGAAGCGCTGCACGTCGATCTTGCCCTTGCCGCCCAGGCCCTTGGCCAGCCATTTTTCCTTCTCGGCATCGTCAGAGACATAAAGCCGTTTCGCCCCCTGCGTCAGCCGGTACAGCGGCGGACAGGCCAGATACAGATGCCCCTTGTCGATCAGCGGGCGCATCTGGGTGAAGAAGAAGGTCATCAGCAGCGATGCGATATGCGCGCCGTCGACATCGGCGTCAGTCATGATGATGATCTTGTCATAGCGCAGATCTTCAACGTTGAACTTGGTTCCCAGCCCCACGCCCAGGGCCTCGCAAATATCGCGGATCTCGGCATTGTCGCCCAGCTTGTTCGAGGCCGCGCCCAGCACGTTCAGGATCTTGCCCTTCAGCGGCAACAGCGCCTGCGTCTCGCGCGAGCGTGCACCCTTGGCCGAGCCCCCCGCCGAGTCACCCTCGACGATGAACAGCTCGGTTCCCGCGCGGTTCTTGGCGGTGCAATCGGTCAGCTTGCCGGGCAGACGCAGCTTCTTGGTGGCCGATTTGCGCGCGGTTTCCTTTTCCTGCCGGCGCCGCAGCCGTTCTTCCGACCGCAGCACCAGAAAATCGAGGATCGCGCCCGCCGATTTCGTATCCGACGCCAGCCAGTTGTCGAAATGGTCGCGCACCGCGCCCTCGACCAGCCGCTGGGCCTCGACCGTGGCCAGCCGGTCCTTGGTCTGGCCCACGAACTCCGGCTCGCGGATGAAACAGCTGACCAGCGCACAGCCCCCCGTCAGCAGATCGTCGCGGGTGATCTGTTCGGCCTTCTTGTTCTTGACCAGCTCGCCATAGGCGCGGATGCCTTTCAGGATCGCATACCAGAAGCCCGCCTCATGCGTGCCGCCCTCGGGCGTGGGCACGGTGTTACAATAGCTCTGGATGAACCCATCGCGCGAGGGCGTCCAGTTGATCGCCCATTCCACGCTGCCCGGCACGCCGAATTTTTCCTGAAATTGCACCTTCCCGGCAAAGGGCCGGTCGGCATAGGTCATCGACTTGCCCAAGCTCTCGGTCAGGTAATCGGCCAGACCGCCGGGGAAGTGAAAAGTGGCCTCGGTGGGCGTCTCGCCATCGTCGATCGCCGATTTCCAGCGGATCTCGACCCCCGAAAACAGATAGGCCTTGGACCGCACCATCTTCAGCAGCCGCGCGGGCTTGAAACGGTGATGGCCAAAGATCTGCTCGTCGGCGTGGAAGGTCACGGTGGTGCCGCGCCGGTTGGGCGCTGCGCCGATCTTCTGCACCGGGCCTTGCGGGATGCCGCGCGAAAACCGCTGTTCATACAACTCTTTGTTGCGCGCGACCTGCACCACCATCAGATCCGACAGCGCGTTCACGACCGAGGCGCCAACCCCGTGCAACCCGCCCGAAGTCTGATAGGCGTCGCCGGAAAACTTGCCGCCCGCATGCAGCGTGCACAAGATCACCTCGAGCGCGGATTTGCCCGGGAACTTCGGGTGCGGGTCGATCGGGATGCCGCGGCCGTTGTCGCGCACGACCAGCGAATAATCTTCCAGCAACTCGACCTCGATGCGGTTTGCATGCCCCGCCACCGCCTCGTCCATCGAGTTGTCGAGGATTTCCGCCACCATGTGATGCAGCGCGCGTTCATCGGTGCCGCCGATATACATGCCCGGGCGCTTCCGCACCGGCTCCAGACCCTCCAGAACCTCGATGGACGAGGCGTCGTAGGTCTCGGGCTGGGAAGACAGAAGATCGTCGGCCATGCTGCTCGCTTTCTTGGTGGTTCTTGGCGCCAAGGGATAGCGCAGCTTGGGGGCAGGGGGCAAGCGCGCCGCCCCTGTTTGCGCCGCGGGCCCGGTGGCAGGCCGGGGAATTGAGTATTTTTGCCAAGAAGAAATGTGCTCTTCTTCTTGGTGAAAATACTCCGGGGGAGGCGAAGCCGGGGGCAGCGCCCCCAGCCACGCCGCCCCACAGGATCACGCCGGTTCGGCTTCGCGCGTGGCCCACATCTTCTTGAAGGCGGGGCGTGACTGGCACAGGTCCAGCCAGCTCTTGATCCGCGGGAAGCGCGCCATCAGCGGGGCGTGCGGCTGCGCATAGCGCACCATTTCCGCCATGTTGATATCGGCAACGGTGAACCGTCCGCCGACCATGTGGCTGTGGGTTTCCAGATGGGCCTCCAGCGCGGCCAGCGGGCGCATCAGCTTGTCGCAGGCGGCCTCGATCACCGCCTGCGCCTCGCCGCCGCGCTGGCTGGCAAAGGCGATTTCGAGCGCGGGGCTTTCAATCGCGGTGGCCCCATAGAGCGCCCATTGCGTCATCTGCGCCTCTTCGCGCAGATCCTGCGGTGCCAGCGGGCCGCCGGCCTTGCGCGCCAGATACAGGTTGATCGCCAGCGATTCGGACAGGATCAGCCCTGCATCTTCCAGCACCGGGATCGCGCCTGCGGGCGACAGGCGCAGGAATTCCGAAGATTGGGTGTTCAGCGGCGCGTCCGGGGCCTGCGGGTCGAGGCCCTGTGCCACCAGGCGATAGGCCTGCACCACCGGCTTGAGCGTGTAGGGCAGGGCCAGCTCGTCGAGCAGCCACAGATTGCGCGTCGCGCGCGACCGATACATTCCGTAAAGCGTGACCATGATGTCTCCTGTTGCGGGCCTTCAGCCTGCCGCGCACCGCCCCGAAAGAAAAGAGGCGTTTTTGGTCCCGGTAGCGGGTTTGGTGACAGTTTTTTGACACGTATCAAGGTAAATTTTGACCGATGCTTTAGAGTGATTTTAAATTTAGAAACGGAGGGATGTGCATGAACGAACAAATCGCGAAGGATGCGGTGCAGGCTGAGCTTGGGGCGCCGCAGGGAGAGGTCAGCGCAGTTGATACTGCCACCACTTTGCGCAAGCCCGCCGACCCCGCCGAGGCACATCCCGCCGTGGTGCCGGGCGATACCGAGGCGCAGGGGCCGCGCAGCTTTCCGCGTGTCGATCCCAATGCCGTGCGTCTGGCCTTCGAGACCGGGAAATACCCCTATCCGCGCAAGATGGGCCGCCCCGCCTATGAGGCGGAAAAGGCGCAGTTGCAGGCCGAATTGCTGAAGGTCCAGCTCTGGGCGCAAGAGACCGGACAGAAATTCGTAATTCTGTTCGAGGGCCGCGATGCGGCAGGCAAGGGCGGCACGATCAAGCGCTTCAACGAGCACCTGAACCCCCGTTTCGCGCGTGTGGTGGCGCTGAACAAACCCACCGACGAAGAGCGCGGCCAATGGTATTTCCAGCGCTATATCAACCACATGCCGACCAAGGGCGAGATGGTGTTCTACGACCGCAGCTGGTATAACCGCGCGGGGGTCGAACGGGTGATGGGGTTCTGCACGCCCACCGAATACCTTGAATTCATGCGCCAGACCCCCGAGTTGGAGCGCATGCTGGTACGGTCGGGGATACGGCTTTACAAATACTGGTTCTCGGTCACGCGCCCCGAGCAGCGCGCGCGTTTCAAGTCGCGCGAGACCGACCCGCTCAAACGCTGGAAACTTTCGCCTATCGACCTGGCGTCTTTGGACAAATGGGACGATTACACCGAGGCGAAAGAGGCGATGTTCTTCTACACCGATACCGCCGATGCGCCCTGGACCATCGTCAAGTCGAACGACAAGAAACGCGCGCGGCTGAACTGCATGAAGCATTTCCTCTCGACGCTGGACTATCCGGACAAGGATTATTCCATCGCGACCCCGCCCGATCCGCTGATCGTGGGGCATGCCAGCCATGTGATCCATCAGGCCGATCATATCCTGGGCGCCTCGCTGCATCCCGAGCAGCGGCGCGCAGCCCCGAAACCCGTCTGACCGGCGTGATCGGGCCAAACCGGGTGCGGCGGGTTTGCCGCGCCCGGAAGTGCGTAAAACCGGGGCAGGGCGCGCCGCTCACGGGCTTTTTATGCCGTTGTGTGCGCAAGTCACATTCCTGACGTGGCTTGCGCTGTCATACTGGTGCCAACCGGGGCGGTCGTTTGACGGCCGGGCCGGATAACCTGTTCCATTTGACGGAGACACCTATGCGCAAAGTTCTTCTTGCCGCCCTTCCCGCCGCCCTGATCGCAGGGGCTGCCTTCGCCGATCCGATGGCCACGATCGAAGCCCGCCAGGCCTATTTCAAGTCGCTTGGCGGCGTGACCAAGGCGATGGGCGGGATCGCGAAATCCTTCGACGCCGAGGCCGCCAAGGCCGAAACCGCGAAGCTCGAGGCGATTCTGGCGACCGACACCGCCCCGCTTTTCGCCGAAGGCACGTCTGATGCCGAATTCCCGGGCAAGACCCGCGCGATGGCCAAGATCTGGACGAACATGGAAGATTTCGGCGCCAAGGGCAAAGCCATGCACGAGGCCGGGGCCGAGTTGATCGCCGCATCGGCCACGGGCGATGCCGCTGCCTTTGGTGCTGCCTTCGGCAAGTTCGGCGGCACCTGCAAGGCCTGCCACGACGACTATCGCGTGCCGGAATAATCCTGCCGCTTCACACCTCTTGCCCGGGCCGTCGCGGCCCGGGCCTTTGTCTCGACGGATTTTGCCATGACCGATACCCCGCCCCGCCCCGCTGACGACAATCCGCAAATCTGGGACCCGGCGCTGCGGGCCTTTCACTGGCTGCTGGTGCTGGCGGTGACGGGGGGCTGGCTGCTGGGCCATTTCGGGCCGCTGAAGATGACGCTGCATTTCTGGGCGGGCTACACGGTGGCGGCGCTGCTGGTGTTCCGGCTGATCTGGGGGCTGATCGGGCCGCGCAATGCGCGATTTGTCACCTTCATCAAGGGGCCCGGCGCGGTGATCGCCTATGCCCGGACGCTGGGCGCGCGCAAGGCGTCGGGTGCGGCGGGGCACAACCCGCTGGGCGGCTGGTCGGTGGTGGCGCTGCTGTCGGTGCTGGCTGCACAGGTCGCGACCGGGCTGATCGTCGACCCCGAGGATTACATCAACACCGGGCCGCTGGCCGAACAGGTCTCGACCGCGTGGAACCGCTGGGCGTTGGGCATGCACCACAAGCTGGGCGTCGTGTTGCTGGCGCTGGTGGTGCTGCATGTGGGCGCGATCTTCTTTTACCGCTTCTGGAAGCGCGAAGATCTGGTCACCCCGATGATTACCGGCCGCAAGCGGCGCTGAGGCGCCCGCCCGTCATCTGACGGCAGGGGCGCGCGGGCACTGGACCTTGGCGCGGGGCGGCGCTAGCGTCCGGTCATGACCTCCCTGCACACCTCTCTTGCGCCCGCGCGGCTCAGCTATGCCGCCCATGCCCGCACGCTTCT
This sequence comes from Paenirhodobacter sp. CAU 1674, assembly GCF_029222945.1. Lineage (NCBI taxonomy): Bacteria > Pseudomonadati > Pseudomonadota > Alphaproteobacteria > Rhodobacterales > Paenirhodobacter > Paenirhodobacter sp. CAU 1674. The sequence continues at coordinate 100,931 of NZ_JARHUH010000007.1, forward strand.
GGCGCTGGGGCTGCCGCTGATCGGTTCGAACCTTGCGCAGATGTCGCTGCATGTGACCGATACGATCATGCTGGGCTGGTATGGCGTGCCGGAACTGGCCTCGGTCGTGCTGGGGTCGAGCTATTTCTTCTTTCTGTTCATCCTGGGCTCCGGGTTTTCCTATGCGCTGATGGGGCGGATTTCCGCGGCCATGGGCGCGGGCGACGAGGTGCAGGTGCGGCGCGATGCGCGCATGGGATTGTGGCTGTCGCTGATCTTTGCCTGCGCGGTGATCCCGGTGATGGCGGTTTCGGGCCCGGTGCTGCGCGCGCTTGGCCAAGACCCGGCGCTGGCCGATCTGGCGCAGGATTATCTGCGCGTGGCGATGTGGGGCATGGTGCCCGCGCTGGTGATCGCGGTGCTCAAGGCCTATCTGAGCGCGCTGGAGCGCACGCAGGTGGTGATGTGGGTCACGCTCTGGGGGTTGGCGTTGAACGTCGCGCTGAACTGGGTGCTGATCTTCGGCAATCTGGGCGCGCCGGAAATGGGCGTGCGCGGTGCGGCGCTGGCCTCGGTTCTGGTGCAGATCTCCACGGCTTCCTTGCTGATGATCTATGCGGTGCGGGTGCCCGCGCTGCAACGCTTCAATCTGTTGCAGCGGTTCTGGAAACCCGATTGGGAAGCCTTCTTCGCGGTGGCCCGGCTGGGCCTGCCGATCGGGCTGACCTCGCTGTTCGAGGCGGGGCTGTTTCAGGCCTCGGCGCTGATGATGGGCTGGATCGGCACGGTGCAACTGGCCGCGCATGGCATCGCGTTGGAACTCGCCTCGCTGACGTTCATGGTGCATATGGGCCTGTCCAATGCCGCAACGGTGCGCACCGGGCGGGCCTTTGGCGCGCGCGATGCGGTGCGGCTGCGCGACGGGGCGGTGGTGGCGCTGGCGATGTCGGCGCTGTTCGGGGTGGCGACGATCGGGCTGTTTCTGGGGCTGCCGCAGCTGCTGATCGGGGCGTTTCTGGATCTGGACAATCCCGACAGTGCCGAGATCCTGGCCTTCGGCACGCGGTTGCTGGCGGTTGCGGCGCTGTTTCAGTTGTTCGATGCAACGCAGGTCATGGCACTGGGGCTGCTGCGCGGGGTGCATGACACGCGGGTGCCGATGTGGGTTGCCGGATCGGGCTATTGGCTGATCGGCATGCCGTCTAGCTATCTGCTGGCGTTCCAGTTCGGTTACGGCGGGGTCGGGCTGTGGCTGGGCCTGGTGATCGGGCTGGCCTGCGTCGGGCTGACGCTGATCGTGCGCTTCTGGCGCGGGCCCTGGTTGCGCCTGAGCTAGCGGTAGACGCGCAGGTAGTGGTTTTCGAACATCCGTTTCAGCCAGTGCAGCGGTTTCAGCGCAGGCAGGACGATGTTCAGATTGCCGCGCCGGAACACCAGCATTCCCTTGTCCAGACTGTCCATGATGCAGATAAGCTCGGCCCGGAATTCGGTGCGCGGCAGATCGCCCTTCAGCATCGCGGCGATATTGGCGGCCACGGCCTGCGCCTGCAGATCGGCCTGATGCGCCTGTTTCGGTAGCCATTCCGGCCCCGGATAGCTGCCGCTGTCGCCCGCAACCCAGACACCTTCGAACCCCGCCACACGGCACAGCGCATCGGCCTGCACCATCTTGCCCGGGCTCATCGGCAGGTCGGTATTCTCGAACCAGACGGGGCCGGTCATGCCGGGCTGGAACAGGATCAGATCGGCGGGAATTTCGCCGCCCTCGGTCACCACGCGGTCGGGGTCGATCCGCACCATCTTGTGGCCCAGATGGGTGTCGATCCCGCGTTTCGCCATTTCCTTCAATAGCCCGTCGACCGCCTTTTCGCCCAGCCGGTTGCCGGGCCGGGGCGCGGGCGAGAAGAACACCAGCCGGAACCGATCGCGCCGGCCCTGACGGCGCAGCAGCGTATCCAGGATGAACAGATATTCGAACATCGGCCCGCCGCGCATCGCGCCCGGCTCGGCGGGGTTGGTCGCCATGCCGATGGCGATGGTGCCGCCTTCCAGCGCACCCAGCCGCTCGGTCATCGCCTCGGCGGCGGCAATGCCTTCGCAGGGGATGATTGCGTTCTCGATGCCGGGCAGCTTGCGCAGGAACCGCCCGCCCGCCGCGATCACGATATGATCGGCGCGGATCGTCTCGCCCGCGTCGGTGTCGATTTCGCGCGTGGCGGCGCGCAGCCCGGTGACCGAGGCCTGAATGAACCGCACCTTGTGGCGGGCAAAGAACCGGACCAGCGGCAGGCGCAGTGCGTCCGCCTTGCGTAGCCCGGCGGGAATCCAGATCGTCGAGGGCAGGTAGTGCAGCGCGTCGCGCGGCGAGATGACGGTGATCTCTGCGTCGACGCCGCGGCGGCGCAAGGCGCGCACCGTTGTGAGGGCCGCAAAGCCAGAGCCGAGAATCGCGATATGCGGCATCAGTGCCTCCTGCCGTTGATGTCTTCGCAGTAGTCCCGCCCCTGCAGAGCGTCCAGCGTGATCGGTGCGACAGCTGCGCACAGGTCGGGGGTCAGGCTTCGTCCTCGGGCTGGGCCTTCATCAGCCGTTCGGCCTTCTTGCGCACCAGAACCGTGCGCAGATCGTGCATCGCCAGCAGCAGCGCGTCGGTCACATCGTCCAGCTGCGCATCGCTGGCCTTCGATTGCACCCAATGCGTCGTCAGGTTCAGATAATCGACCGCGCGGTGAATGTCGTCGATATCGCGCTGCGCCAGCAGCGCCACGCGCCGCGCCATCCAGCCCTCGATCTCGGCCAGATCGGCCGGGCTCAGCACCCGGTCGCCCTGCGCTTTGATCTCGCCATTGCGGATGTTGACGACGGCGATCTGATCCATCTCGATCCGGCGCTGGCGGTTTTCGGTATCGACCCGAAACACCGCCGCGCCATTCTCGCGGATGCGGAAATAATACTCCGGCAGATCGCCCGCCATCTGGCCCTCGCCCCTTATTTCAAGCCTTCGCAGAAGGTCTTGATCCGTGCGCAGGCCTCGGTCAGGGCCGCGTCCGAGGTAGCGTAGCTGATGCGGAAGTTGGGCGAAAGGCCGAAGGCCGCGCCGAACACCACCGCCACGCCGGTTTCTTCCAGCAGCGCGCTGGCGAAAGCCTCGTCATCGGTGATCTGCGTGCCCGCGGCCGAGGTCTTGCCGATGCAGCCCGCAATCGAAGGGTAGACGTAAAACGCGCCTTCGGGGGTGGGGCAGCTGATCCCCGGGCAGGTGTTGAGCGCGGCCACCACCAGATCGCGGCGGCGTTCGAACGCCACGCGGCTTTCGGCGATGTAGTCCTGCGGGCCGTTCAGCGCTTCGACCGCGGCAAATTGCGAAATCGAACAGGGGTTCGAGGTGGATTGCGACTGCACCTTGCCGATCGCCTTGATCAGCGCCTCGGGCCCGCCGGCATAGCCGATGCGCCAGCCGGTCATCGCATAGGCCTTGGACACGCCGTTGCAGGTCAGCGTGCGGTCATAGAGGCCCGGTTCCACCTGCGCAGGGGTCACGAATTTGAAATCGCCGAAAACCAGATGTTCATACATGTCATCGGACATCACCCAGACCTGCGGGTGACGCATCAGCACATCGGTCAGCGCCTTCAGCTCGTCATGGCTGTAGCCCGCGCCCGAGGGGTTCGAGGGCGAGTTGAAGATGAACCACTTGGTGTTCGGCGTGATCGCCGCTTCCAGCTGTTCGGCGGTGATCTTGTAGCCGGTCTCCATCGGGCCGGTCACGAAGACCGGCGTGCCGCCGGCCAGCAGCACCATATCGGGATAGCTGACCCAATAGGGCGCGGGGATAATCACCTCATCGCCCGGGTTCAGCGTGGCCACCAGCGCATTATAGAGCACCTGCTTGCCGCCCGACCCCACGGTGATCTGCGAAGGCTTGTAGCTCAGCCCGTTTTCGCGCGCGAATTTCTCGCAGATCGCTTTCTTCAGCTCCGGGATGCCGTCGACGGCGGTGTATTTCGTCTTGCCCGCCTCGATCGCCGCAATCGCCGCGGCCTTGATGTTCTCGGGCGTATCGAAATCGGGTTCGCCCGCGCCCAGGCCGATCACGTCGCGCCCGGCCTCCTTCAGCTCGCGCGCCTTGTTGGTCACCGCGATGGTGGGCGAGGGTTTCACGCGGGCGAGGGTGTCGGAAAGGAAGGCCATGGGGAAGCTCCGGTTTGTATCTGCCGGATGCATGTCTTACGCTGCGGTCCGTGGAATTCAAGTGAAAGAGGGGCGGAGATGGGCGAAGATTGGTATGGCGCCGAACAGGCGACCTTCGGGGACCGGCTGGCAGGGGCGCGCGAGGCCGCAGGGCTGAGCCAACCCGAACTGGCCGAGCGGCTGGGCGTTCGTCTGGAAACCCTGCAAAGCTGGGAAGACGACGCGGCCGACCCGCGCGCCAATCGGCTGCAGATGCTGGCGGGGATGCTCAGTGTGTCGCTGATGTGGCTGCTGACGGGGCAGGGCGAAGGGCTTGACGCGCCGCCCGAGGCGCGGGAAGAGGCGGAAACGGTGCGCGAGACGGTGCGCGAAATCCGTGCCATCCGCTCGGTCGTCGAGGAACTGGATGCGCGGCTGGGCCGGTTGGAGCGCAAGCTGATGGCGGAGGGGCTGGAATGACCGAGACGATGGACGCACGGCTGAAGCGGATGCGGATGCGCAGCTGGCGGCGCGGCACCAAGGAAATGGACCTGATCCTGGGCCCCTGGGCGGATGAACGGCTGGCCGGGATGGATGCGGCGGCGCTGGACCTGTATGATCTGCTGCTCGAAGAAAACGATCAGGATCTGTATCCCTGGGTTTCGGGCGCGCAGCCTTGCCCGGCGCAATACCTTGATCTGCTGAGCGAAATTTCCGCCTTCGCCAAGGCACGCCACGCCCGCGGCTGAGCCCGGCACGGCATGGGTGCCGGGGATTTGTGACAGATTCACAGGAAATTTTCGGCGCTTAACCGAACGTTGGTGTTTTTCCGCCATTTTCGCCTTGGGTAGCGAGATCGGCGGAGAAATGAATGACTTTTCAGACCCCAGTGAAGGTGCCCGGGCCGGAGGCGGTGAAAGACGCCGCGCAGCCCGGTCTCATGGCAGGCTATCTTGATAGCCTGTCCTTGGTAGAACGGCTGCATCGGCTGCTTCTGGACGTGATCAAGGACGAATTCGAACGACTGGGGATTTTGGAAATCAACCCGGTGCAGGCGCTGCTGTTGTTCAACGTTGGCGAGCATGAGGTGACCGCGGGCGAGTTGAAGACGCGCGGCTATTATCAGGGTTCGAACGTGTCCTATAACCTGAAAAAGCTGGTGGATTGCGGCTATATGCATCACCAGCGCTGCGAAATCGACCGCCGGTCGGTCCGGGTGCGGCTGACGGCCAAGGGGCGCAGCTTGCGCGATGCGGTGGCCGACCTGTTCGAACGGCACGCTCAGGGCATGGAACAGCGCGGTGTGATCGGGTTCGACGCGATGGACGACATGAACCGCACCCTGCGCCGGATGGAACGCTACTGGACCGATCAGATCCGCTATATCTACTGACGCGCTCTGTCTCGGCGTCCCTGCGGATCGCTGCGCCCGACTTGATCGGGGCGCGGAGGACGGGCATGCTGCGGCCTGTGCGGCGGCCACCTGCACCCGCGCTTAGCGTTCAGGTGGCGGGCTGGGCCGCCCAGACAAGCGAAGAGGTGACAATGGTTCAGACCCTGCCCGAAGCGTTGGAGCGTCAGGCACTGGCCTGCACCGATCTGGGATCGCCCTTCACGGCCGCGGTGCTGCGGGCCTTTGCCCATCTGTGGCAAGCGGGGCAGGTGCCGCCCGCGCTGGCCGCGCGGCTGCAGGCCTTCAGCGGCGACATCGGCCCCTCGGGGCATTCACTGCCGCTGCGGCTAGCGGGGGCACTGCATGCGTTGCATCTGCGCGGGCGTGCCGGGCCGCTGACACCTGCCTACAATGCGCCGCAGGGCCGGGCCGCTGCCGATCTGATCGCGCCGATGGCCGCAGTGCTGCAGACCGAGGCCGCGTTTGTCGATCACTACCTCGACAGCCCGCCGCAAACGAACGAGATGCGCCGCTCGGGCCCGCTGATCGCACTGGGCCAGTGGCTGACCGCGCGGTTTGGCCTGCCGCTGGTTCTGTCCGAACTGGGGGCGAGCGCCGGGCTCAATCTGATCTGGGATCGCTATGCGCTTGATCTGCGGGGGGAAAGCTTCGGTGCGGCCGACCCGGTCGCGCGCCTTGCCCCCGATTGGCAGGGCGCGTTGCCGCCGGTCGCGCAGCCCCGGGTCGTGGCGCGGGCGGGGGCAGATTTGAACCCGCTCGACCCGGTTGCGGATCGGCTGCGGCTGTTGTCCTACATCTGGGCCGATCAGGCCGACCGGCTGGCGCGCACCCGCGCCGGGCTGGATGCCTTGGCCGCCGATCCCGCGCCGGTCGCCCGCGCCGATGCCGCCGACTGGCTGGAGGCGCGGCTGGCCGTGCCGCACCCTGGCGCGCTGCATCTGGTCTGCCACACCGTCGCCTGGCAATATTTCCCGCCTGCGGTGCAGGCGCGCTGCGCGGCCGCGCTGGACCGGGCGGGGGCTGCGGCCAGTGCCACGGCCCCGCTGGCGCATTTCGGGATGGAGGCAGACGGCGCCGCGCCCGGGGCGGCACTGCGCTTGACGCTGTGGCCCGGGGGTGAAACGCTGGACTTCGGGCGCGCGGATTTCCACGGCCGCTGGGTCGACTGGCGCGCGCCTGCCCCCTGAGGGCGCTGCAACGGGCGGAGGCACGCATGGAAATGGAACCGGCAGTCAATGTCTTGGGCGGGGTGTTGCAGCCTTGTTCCATGACCCCGCGCACCGGGTTTTTCCGTGACGGGCATTGCAACACCTGTTGGGAGGACGCGGGCAGCCACACCGTCTGCGTGATCGTGACGGCCGAATTCCTGGTCTGGTCGGCCTATATCGGCAATGACCTGAGCACCCCGCGCCCGGAATTCGATTTCCCGGGTCTGGTCCCCGGCGATCGGTGGTGCCTGTGTGCCGCGCGCTGGCTCGAAGCACAGGACGAAGGCTGCGCGCCGCGTGTGGTTCTGGCGGCTACGCATCGGCGGGCCTTGCAGGTGATCGCGCTGGAAACCCTGCGCGATCACGCCGCTTAACCGGCGACCGGCGCCCAGATCACATCGTCGATCCGCGGCGCCGCGGTGGCCAGCATCACAAGCCGGTCGAAGCCGAGCGCGATGCCGCTGGCCGCAGGCATCAGATCAAGCGCGGCAAGGAAATCTTCGTCCAGCGGGTAGCTCTCGCCATAGATCCGATGTTTTTCCTCCATTTCCAGCATGAAGCGGCGGCGCTGTTCGGCGGCATTGGTCAGCTCGCCAAAGCCATTGGCCAGTTCCACCCCGCAGGCGTAAAGTTCGAACCGCTCTGCCACCCGGGCGTCATCGGGGGCGGGGCGGGCGAGTGCCGCCTCGGCGGCGGGGTAGCGGTCCAGCACGGTTGCGCGGCCATGGCCCAGATGCGGTTCGACCTTCTCGACCAGCACCTTGGACAGCATCAGCGACCAGGTGTCATCGTCGCGCATCGAGATCCCTGCCGCGCGGCACTGAGCACGCAGGGCATCGGCGTCGGTTTCAGCGCCATCGCAGGTTGCCAGCAGGTCTATGCCCGCATGGCGCGTGAAGGCCTCGGCCACCGACAGCCGCTCGGGCGGGGCGAAAGGGTCGCAGGTCTGGTCACGATAGCGCAGCACCTCGACCCCCGCCGCCCGGGCGGCAAGCCGCAGCATCGCCGCGCAGTCGTCCATCAGCACGGTATAGTCCTGGCCCACGCGATACCATTCCAGCATGGTGAATTCCGGGCTGTGCAGCGCGCCCCGCTCGCGGTTGCGCCAGACATGGGCGAAGGCCGCGATCCGGGTTTCGCCCGCCGCCAGCAGCTTCTTCATCGCGAATTCGGGGCTGGTGTGCAGATACATCGGATGCGCCAGCCCGTCGTTGCCGATCGCCTGGGTCTGGAAGGCGTGCAGATGCGCCTCGTTGCCCGGGCTGATCTGCAGCGCGCAGGGGTCGACCTCCAGAAACCCTTCGTCGGCCAGCCAGCCGCGCAGCGCGCCCTGAATCCGGTTGCGTGCCAGCAGGGCGGGGCGGCGGTCGGTGTGACGGTCGGGGTGCCACCAGGGGGTCTGGGTCATGCGTGGGCTTTTCTCTGGAAATTGCGTCGCGGATGGTTTAGGCGCTTCGCCATCCGGGCGCCAGAGCCTGTCTCAGGAACAATCAAGGACCGTCATTATGGCTAAAGTGATCGCCTCTTCGATCCGCAAGGGCAATGTCATCGACCTGAACGGCGTGCTGCATGTCGTGCTGACCGCCGAAAACATCCACCCCGGCAAGGGGAACTCGGTCACCCAGGTCGAGATGCGCCGCATTTCCGACGGTGTGAAGGTGAACGAACGCTGGCGGACCGTCGACAGCGTGGAAAAGGCGCATGTTGACGAAGAGGAATTCGATTTCCTCTATGAAGACGGCGAAGGCTTCCACTTCATGAACCCGCAAAGCTACGAGCAGATCACCGTCAGCGAAGACGTGGTGGGCGATGCCAAGGTTCACCTGCGCGACGGGATTCGCGTCTGGCTGCTGATGCACCAGGGCGTGGCGCTGTCGATGGAACTGCCGCAGAAAGTCACCGTCGAGGTCGAGGAAACCGAGCCGGTCGTGAAGGGGCAGACCGCCTCGTCCTCTTACAAGCCCGCAACCTGCACCGGGGGCATCCGCGTGATGGTGCCGCCGCATATCGGTGCGGGCACCCGCATCGTCATCAACACCGCCGACAACTCTTATGTCGAGCGCGCGAAGGACTGAGCCGCACCGCGCTTGCGCATCAGGCAAAGGCACCCTGTGGGGTGCCTTTTGTTTTTCCGGGACGGAATTTGCAGACCCGGTCGTATTTTCGCCTGATTTGCGCGGAATAGGGTGGTAAACGAACGGTAACCCGCGCTGCGGGAGCGACAATAACACCGGGCAGGATGACAGATGCGCACCCCTTCTTTTTCGGGCCTTCGGGCCCTTGTTCCGCTCTTTTTGGCTGGTCTGGCCGCCTTGGCGCATCCGGCGCAGGCCGAAGGCGAGCGTCAGTTGCTGGGCGTGGGCCGGTTCTTCTACAACGACTATTTCGGTGATGGTGACGACCGCTGGCAGACCGGGGGCTATTCGCTCAGCTTCGTGCGGGGCACGGGCTGGGACGGGGCCTTGCCGACGCGGCCCTTCGACATCATGGAATACCGTTTCGGTGGGTCGATCATCGCGCCGTCGCGGCTGCGCAACCCGCCTGCGGGCGATCGCCGCTATGTCGGTCGGCTGAATGTGGCGGCCAACACCTATTTTGACGTGCGCGGGGTCGAGACCCGTCTGGGCTTTGGCGTGACCGCCGTGGGCCCTGCGACCGGCATTGCCACGCTGCACAAGGATCTGCACGATCTGTTCAGCGCGCCGCGCGTGGTGGTGGCCGAGGATCAGCTGCCGAACCATCTGTATCCCACGCTCAGCGCCGAGATCGGGCGCGGGTTCGATCTGGCCGGGGGCGAGCTGCGCCCCTTCGCCGAGGCGCGGGCGGGTGATGAGACCTATCTGCGCGCGGGCGCCGATTTCAGCTTCGGGGCGCGTGAAACGGGCGCGCTGTGGCTGCGCGACGACGTGACCGGGCATCGCTATGTCGGGGTTTCTGGCGAAGGTGGTGGCAACACGTCTTTCGTGCTGGGCGGTGATATCGCGCGGGTCTTCGACAGCGTCTATTTCCCCGCGGCCGACGGTGTCGAGCCTGAAAAGACCCGCAGCCGGTTGCGGGCGGGTGTCTCGACCCGGATCGGCTTCGTCGGTGTGTTCTACGGTCTGACCTGGTTGTCCGAGGAATATGTCGGCCAGCCCGAGGGGCAAATCCTGGGCGGGTTGCGCGCGCGGGTGAACTTCTGATCGGGGTGCCCGCCGGGCCGCCGAATGCGGCCCGGGTGGATTTAAGGGATTCACAAGCCGATTCGCACATGTTACCGTCGACGTAATCAAGGACCAGAAGGTCCATAAAAACGTGGCGGCAGGACATACAGGCAATGAAAACGGGCTATCAGGGCGCGTTTGTCATCTCATGGGCACAAACAGAGGTGGACGGCGTTGTGGCGCCGCCTCTTGACGCGTTGATGGTGGGTGCGTGTTGGCAATGGTGGGGTGAGGCGGTGCGGGTCGACGGGCCCGGCGACCTGCTGGTCCTGACCGGGGCTGAGGGCGAGGCGGAAACCCGTGTGCGGGCCGCGCGGATGGTCCGCCGCCTGATGGGCGCCGCGCTTGGCGGTGCCGATCTTGCCGATGCTCCCGAAGAAACCACGCCCGATCAAAGCTTTACCGTCACCGACGGGTTGCAGACCTATGTCGTGACCTTGGTTGCGCTGGCTGATGGCCGCGGGCGCCTGTTGCTGTTTTCGGGGCGGGTTCCGCCCACGGAATGCGAATTGTGGGTGGTCGATTGTGCGCTTGATCCGCGCGCGCCGGCGGGCGGGGCCGATGCGCCGGGGGTGATCTGTTTCACGCCAGGCACCCGGATCGAGACCCCGCGCGGCGCGGTCGCCGTCGAAGATCTGCGCCCGGGCGATCAGGTGATGACGCGCGACGATGGCGCGCAGGATATCCGCTGGATCGGGTCGCGCCGGATGAGCGGCGCGCGGCTTTATGCGATGCCGCATCTGCGGCCGGTGCGGATTCGGGCGGGGGCCTTCGGGATCGGGCGCCCGACGGGCGATCTGCTGGTCTCGCCGCAGCATCGGATGCTGGTGAAGGGGCCCGCCGCGCAGGCCCTGTTCAACGAGGCCGAGGTTCTGGTGCGGGCCTGCGATCTGGTCAATGGCGGCGCGGTGCGCGTCGAACAGGGGCTGCGCGATCTGCGCTATATCCATCTGCTGCTGGAGCGTCACCAGGTGCTGTGGGCCAACGGGATGGAGACCGAAAGCTTCCATCCGGCCTCGACCGCGCTGGAGATGATCGCCGAGGACCAGCGCCGCGATCTGCTGGCGCTGTTGCCGCGGCTGGCCGACGATCCGCAAAGCTATGGCGCTTATGCGCGCCGCGCCCTGCGTGCCTCCGAGGCGGCGATCCTGCGTCACGATCTGGCCGCCTGAGGCGGGGCGCGGCGAAAACCGGCGAAGGGCGTTGACACCGGCGCGCGCGGCTGTATAAGCCCGCCATCCCGGTGGCGCCCTGCCGCCGGTTTATTCATTGGTGTTGGTGGACCCCGCAAGGGGAAGCCTGTCGCCCAAGGGTCTTGCGGGGGCATTTGCCCAAAGGCCGGCGGGAAAGGACAACGCCCTTCGAAACGCAAAGAAGGAGATCAGCCGTGACCAAACGCACGTCTGCCAAGTACAAAATCGACCGCCGCATGGGCGAAAACATCTGGGGCCGCGCCAAGTCGCCGGTCAACAAGCGCGAATACGGCCCGGGCCAGCACGGCCAGCGCCGCAAGAACAAGCTGTCGGACTTCGGGACCCAGCTGCGCGCCAAGCAGAAACTCAAAGGCTACTACGGCGACCTGACGGAAAAACAGTTCCGTCGCATCTATGCCGAAGCCGAGCGTGTGAAAGGTGACACCGGCGAGAACCTGATCGGTCTGCTGGAGCGCCGTCTGGACGCGATCGTCTACCGCGCCAAATTCGTGCCGACCGTCTTCGCCGCCCGCCAGTTCGTGAACCACGGCCATGTGACCGTGAACGGCCAGCGCGTGAACATCGCGTCCTACCGCGTCAAGGAAGGCGACGTGATCGCCGTTCGCGACCGCTCGAAACAACTGGCCGTGGTGCTGGAAGCCACCCAGTCGGCCGAGCGCGACGTGCCGGACTATCTGGAAGTCGACCACTCGAAAATGACCGCGACCTTCGTGCGCACCCCGGCTCTGGGCGACGTGCCCTATCCGGTGCAGATGGAACCGAACCTGGTCGTCGAATTCTACGCGAAGAACTGATCGTTCAGTCTTCGCCGACCCCAAAATTCGAAAAGCCGCCCCTTGGGGCGGCTTTTTCTTCATTGGGCGCGCGGTCAGCTTTCGAAAGGCGGGCTCGTGAGCCAGCCCCAGAACGAGGTATTGCGGTAAAGCAGGCCCGACAGGCTGCCCGAGCTGAGCGCGTCCAGATAGGCCCGGGTTTCGTCGGGGTCATTGAACTTCGGGATGCGATGCGAATCTGAACGCATCGCCACGGTTTCCGCCCCGCGTTTGAGGGCGCGCTCTAGGCTGCGGCTCCAGCCACCGTCCACCTCGCCCAGGAACAGATCTGCGCGTGCCAGCTCGTTCTGTGCCCGGAGCCGCGCGGATTCGGGCAGGGTGCGATAGAGGCGCTCCAGCGTCGAGCCGGGCTCTGCCACGACCGGGGAACCGGCCAGAAGCGCGGCAATGAGCAAGGGGCAGAGGGGGCGCAGGGGCATGAGGGGCCTCAAATCAGATGCATCTCATTAGGAAATCATAGAGAATTGTGGCGCAATCCGGGCGGGGGCCGGGGCGGAAGCTGTGCGAATGAGTCAAGTTTTACCTATCGACGCGCCGTGCGGGGCTGGCGCCAGGGACACGGGGCCGCGGGCGTTGCCGCACGGGGTGCAAGTTGCGCTGGCAATGCGCATCGCCGCCCGCTAAGAAGCGCGCAAAGCTGAGGATATTATCATGAACGACCAGATCCGCCCGCAGCCCGGCATTATGGATATCGCCCTGTATGAGGGTGGGGCCGCGCATGTGGCCGGGGTCTCCGATGCGATCAAGCTCAGCTCGAACGAAAACCCGTTCGGCGCCTCGGACAAGGCGCGCGAAGCGTTTTCGCGCGCGGTCCACAAGCTGCACCGCTATCCCAATACCGATCACGCCAGCCTGCGGCAGGCGATCGGCGATGTGCACGGGCTGGACCCTGCGCGGATCATTTGTGGCGTCGGTTCGGACGAGATCATCAACTTCCTGTGTCAGGCCTATGCCGGACCCAAGGATGAGGTGGTCTTCACCGAACACGGCTTCCTGATGTATCGGATCTACACGATGGCGGCGGGGGCAACCCCGGTTTGCGTGCCCGAGCGCGAGCGCACCACCGATTTGGATGCGATCCTGAAGGCCTGCAACAAGAAGACCAAGCTGGTCTTCCTGGCCAACCCGAACAACCCGACCGGCACGATGATCGGCCTGGCCGAGCTGGAGCGGCTGGCGGCGGGTCTGCCCAAGCAGACGCTGCTGGTGATCGACAGCGCCTATGCGGAATATGTCGAAGGCTATGACGGCGGCGCCGAGCTGGCCACGCGGCTGAGCAACGTGTTCATGACCCGGACGTTCTCCAAGATCTATGGTCTGGGCGGGCTGCGGATCGGCTGGGGCTATGGCCCGCGCGCGATCATCGACGTTCTGAACCGCATTCGCGGCCCGTTCAACCTGTCCACCGCGCAGATGGATACCGCCGAGGCGGCCGTGCGCGATCAGGACTGGGTGAACCGTTGCCGCGACGACAACGCCCGTCTGCGCGCCTGGCTGGCCGAGGCGCTGGCCGAAAAGGGCGTGCCCTCCGATACCTCGACCGCGAATTTCATTCTGGCGCGGTTCGGTTCGGAAGAGGAGGCGACGGCCTGTGACGAATTCCTGAAACGCGAGGGGCTGATCGTGCGCCGGGTGGGCGGGTATAACCTGCCCAACTGCCTGCGCATCACGGTGGGGGACGAACCGTCGTGCCGCCGTGTCGCGCATATGATCGGGCTGTTCAAGGCGGGGGCGGGAAATGAGCAAGGTCTATGACCGCGTCGCGCTGATCGGGCTGGGGCTGATCGCCTCGTCGATGGCGCATGCGATCCGCTGGAAAGGTCTGGCGGGCGAGGTCGTAGGTCATGCCAAGTCGCCCGAAAGCCGGGCGACCGCGCTGCAAATCGGATTGGTGGACCGGGTGTTCGACACGGCGGCCGAGGCCGTCGCGGGCGCCGATCTGGTGGTGCTGTGCGTGCCGGTGGGCGCGATGGGGGCGATCGCCGCCGAAATCGCCCCGCATCTGGCGCCCGGGGCGACGGTTACCGATGTCGGCTCGGTCAAGCAGGCCGTGGTCGAGGCCGTGGGCCCGCATATCCCCGAAGGTGTGCATTTCATTCCGGGTCACCCGCTAGCCGGGACCGAGCATTCCGGCCCCCGGGCGGGCTTTGCCACGCTGTTCGTCAACCGCTGGTGGTTGTTGACGCCGCTGGAAGGGGGCGATGCTGCCGCAACCGCCCGGCTGCGCGGCTTCTTGCAGGGCATGGGCGCCAATGTCGACGAGATGGAGGTTGGCCGCCACGATCTGGTGCTGGCCGTGGTGTCGCATACACCGCACCTGATTGCCTACACGATGGTCGGCGTGGCCGATCACCTGCGCCGCGTGACTCAGGACGAAGTCATCAAATATTCCGCTTCGGGCTTTCGCGATTTCACCCGGATCGCGGCCTCTGACCCGACGATGTGGCGCGATGTGTTCCTGACCAACCGCGATGCGACGCTCGATATTCTGGGCCGTTTCACCGAGGAACTGTTCATGCTGCAACGCGCCATCCGCATGGGCGATGGCGACATGCTGTTTGACTATTTCTCCCGGACCCGCGCGATCCGCCGTTCGATCATCGAGGCGGGGCAGGATACCGACGCCCCCGATTTCGGCCGCGGTGCGCCGCCCCCCAAGGACGAGCGCGGCTGATGCGGGCGGGGCTTGCCGCACTGGTGCTGAGCCTGCTGGCCGGGGCTGCACTGGCCGAGGCTCCGCTGAGTTCGTGGCGCCCCTTGCCCAATCCCCGCAGTGTTGCGGCGCCCGCGGTGGCGCCGGTTACGGTGCAGGTGCCGCAGGCCGCGGATCTGTCGCGCCTGCGCCCGCTGGCCAAGCCCAATCTGACCAGGCTGGTGGCGATGTCGGGCGCCAGCGTGCCTGTGAAAACCGGCAAGCCCGGTGCGCGCGGGGCGGTCTGTGGCATGGCGGGGATTACCGGCGTCACGATCCCGCCGATCCCGGCCAAGGCCAAGGGCTGCGGTCTGGAGAACGGCGTCAAGGTTACTGCGGTGTCGGGGATTCCGCTGTCCACGCCCGCGATGATCGACTGCGCGACCGCCCGCGCGCTGAAGACCTGGGTCGACGAGGGCATCGTCCCCGCGGTCGGGCGCAAGGGCGGCGGGTTGGCCCGGCTGGAGATCGCGGCCTCGTACACCTGTCGTCCGCGCAACAACCAGAAGGGCGCGAAGATCTCGGAACACGGGCGCGGCCGGGCGCTGGATCTGGCCGGGGTGCGGTTGGCGAATGGCGAGGTGATTTCGGTGCTCAAGGGCTGGAAGTCAGAACCCAGGCTGATGAAGGCGGTGCATAAATCCGCTTGCGGCACGTTCGGAACGGTTCTGGGCCCGAAATCGGACCGCTTCCATCAGGATCACATCCACGTCGATACCGCGCGCTATCGCAGCGGGTCTTACTGCCGCTGACCCAGCACCGGCGCGGGGCCAAGCGGCACCGGGCCCAGGCTCATCCGGCCATTCTGGAAGGCCAGCGGCACCGCAAGTTCCCCCCCCTGCGCCTGCGCCATATAGGTGCCAAGGCCCGTCAGCATCGGCATCTGCTTCGCGGCGATCAGGCCCAGGTCTTCGGCCAGCGCCAGCCAGCTTTGCCAATCCTTGCTGCGAAAGGTGATCGTGCCTTCGGGCTGGCCCGCCGGGCCAATGCTGAGCGTGCCATCGGCGCGCAACTGGCGCCCGCCCCAGTCGAGTTCCGCCGCATGCAGGCTCAGCGCCTCGATCTGCGGCGGGGCGGCGGGGGCGGTGCGATCGAGCGGCGCGCTGAGCGTAGCGGTCGCATCCACGTGCAACCGTTCGATCCGCGCCGGCAGATCGGTTTGGGGGGCGATCCGGGCCAGCCAGTGCCGGGGCAGATCCAGCTGCTGCAGGTCAAGCCCCAGATCATAGGCATTGGGCGTGGGATCGGTCTGCGCCTGACGGATTGCGGCCCGCAGTTCCGAGGCGGCCAGCACGGGTGTCGTCCCATGAGCCAGCGCCAGATCCTTGCCGACCAGCGTCCCGCGGCTCAGCGGCAGGCTGGCGGCCAGCCCGACCGCCGCCGAGGCGCGCAGATCGCTGTTGGTCAGATCGAACCACTGCCCGCCCAGCCGCAGCTGCTGGGTGGTGGGGGTGAACACGATCAGCTCTTGCGGGCGGTAGCTCAGCGCGAAGACCTGCGCCAGATCGGCACGCCAGGCCAGACTGCCCTGCGGGTCGCGCACTTCGGGCGCGTGCAGCGTCAGATCGAAACGCGAGGGGAAGCCGGCCAGTGTGACGGCCTCGGCGCTGCCCCAGCCTTCGGCTCGCGCCTGTTCCAGCGCCGCGGCCGCCCCGCGCCGCACGGCCTGCGCGCCCACCGCCCAATAGCCGCCATAAAGCAGGGCCAGAACCACCACCAAGCCGATCAAGCGCCGCATCGCCGCCCCTTCCCATTTTTTCCCCTGTTATGTATCCCGGCCCCGGCAGGAGGGCCAGCGCGATGACCGAAACGTTATGGATCTTTGGCTACGGATCGCTGATCTGGAACCCCGGGTTCACCCCGGCCGAAACGGTCCTGGCCCGCGCGCAGGGTTGGCATCGGTCGTTCTGCATGCGCTCGATCCATCATCGCGGCACGGTCGATGCCCCCGGTCTGGTGCTGGCGCTGGACGCCGCACCGCAGGCCAGTTGCGCAGGGCTGGCCTTCGCCGTCCCGCCCGAGGCCGAAGCGGCCGTGATGGAAGAATTGCGCGCGCGTGAACTGGTGTCGGCCGCCTATCTGGAGGTGACGCTGCCGGTCGATCTGGCCGACGGGCGGCAGGTGTCGGCGGTGACCTATGTCATCGACCCGGTGCATGACCAGTATTGCGGCGGCCTCGCCCCCGAGGAACAGGCGCAGATCATTGCGCGCGCCCATGGCGGACGTGGGCCGAACCGCGATTACCTGTGGTCCACGGCGCAGCACCTGCACGATCTGGGCATTGCCGATGCCGATCTGGACTGGCTTGCCGCACGGGTGCGTGCACTGGTCGGATAAGGCTTGGCACCGGGCGCAGGCCCGCCTATCCTCGCGCCGACAGAGCAGCATATGAGGCAGTCCATGCGCGCGCCGATCCGGCTCGATACGCAATTTTCGCAGCCCGTGCGGCAGGTTACCCTGATGCTGATGGTGCTGGGCCTGGTCGGTGCAGGCGGCTGGCTCGCCTATGCGCGGATCTTCCCGATCTTCATTGCCAACCCCTGGTTGAACGGGCTGATCGCGGCTGTCTTCGTCGCGGGCGTGCTGGCGTGTTTCTGGCAGGTGGTGCAACTGATCAACGCGGTCAGCTGGATCGAGAGTTTCGCCGCCGACCGCCCCGGACGCCCGGCCTACAAGGCGCCGCAGATGCTGGCGCCGCTTGCCTCGCTGCTGGGCGCGCGCGGTGCTTCGCGGCGCATCGCGACCTCGGCGTCGCGCTCGATCCTGGAATCGGTGGCAACCCGGATCGACGAGGCCCGCGACATCACCCGCTATCTGGCCAGCCTGTTGATTTTCCTTGGTCTTCTGGGCACGTTCTATGGCCTTGCCACGACCGTTCCGGCGGTGGTCGAAACCATCCGCGCGCTGGCCCCGCAAGAGGGCGAAAGCGCGATGTCGGTTTTCGACAAGCTGATGACCGGGCTGGAGGCGCAGCTGGGTGGCATGGGCACGGCGTTTTCGTCGTCGCTGCTGGGGCTGGCCGGGTCGCTGGTCGTGGGCCTGCTGGAACTGTTCGTCACCCATGGCCAGAACCGGTTTTATCGCGAACTGGAAGAGTGGATTTCCTCGATCACGCGGTTGTCTTTTGCCGGCAACGAAGGCGAGGGCGAAACCGCCATCGCCGCCGAGGTTCTGGACCACATGGCCGAGCAGATTGACAGCTTGCAGACGCTGTTTGCGCAATCCGACGCGGCGCGCGCGCAGGCCGATGCGCGGCTTGCGCAACTGGCGCAGGCGGTCGAGGCGCTGGCCGCGCGGCTGAATGCCGAGGCCGAGGCGCGGGCCGGGCAGGTGCAGGCGCTGGCGGCCATGGCCGCGGGGCAAGAGCGGCTGATCACCGCGCTGGACGGTCTGGCCGAGCGGGCGGCGGCGGCACAAGATAGCGAGGTCGACGCCGAATCCCGGATGCGGCTGCGCTCGATCGACGTGCAGTTGCTGCGGCTGCTGGAAGAGGTTTCGGCGGGGCGGCAAGAGAGCATGGCCGAACTGCGCAACGATTTCGCCGCCCTGACCCGCGCCTTGCTGCGCGGCAAGGAGAGCTGAGCGATGGCGCTTGCCCGCCGCAATGGTCAAAGGTTTTCGGCCACGATCTGGCCGGGTTTCGTCGATGCGATGACCGCGCTTTTGCTGGTGCTGATGTTCGTGCTGACGATCTTCATGGTGGTGCAATCGGTGCTGCGCGAGACGGTGAGCACCCAGGAACACGAGCTGTCGAGCCTGTCCGATCAGGTTGCGGGACTGGCCCGCGCGCTGGCGCTGGAAGAGGCGCGCAGCGCCGATCTGCAGGGGGCGCTCGGGCAGGCGCAGGAGCGGGCCACCGCGCAGGCCACGCTGATCGCGACACTCAGCGGGCAGCTGGATGCCCGCAAGGCCGAACTGGATGCGGCCGGACAGAAGATCACCGCCTTCGAGGCGCAGGTGGCCACGCTGCTGTCGGAGCGCGACGCGGCGCGCGACGAGGCGGCCGCGCGCGCCGCTGATCTGCGTCTGGACCGTGCGACGATTGAGGAGTTGCGGGCCAAGCTGAAAAGCTCGGGCGACGAGCTGGCGGCGATGACCCTGTCGCTTGAGGTTGCGCGCGCGCGGGCCGAGGAAACGCTGACCCTGCTGGCCGCGGCCGAGGCCGCCAAGGCCGATCTGCAAAAGAAGTTCGACGTGCAGTTGAGCGCCGCGCAAAAGGATGCGGCCCTGCGTGCGACCGCCGAAAAGGCGCTGGCCAATCAGGCCCAGATGCTGGACCGGCGGGCCGAAAAGATCACGCTTCTGAACGAACAGATCGCGGCCCTGCGCGGGCAATTGGCCGAATTGCAGGGCATTCTGGATGCCGCACAGGCCAAGGACGCGGCCGCGCAGGTGCAGGTCGAAACGCTCGGATCGGAGTTGAACGCCGCGCTGGCGCAGGTCGCGGCCGAACAGAAGCGCCGTGCCGCGCTGGAGGAAGAGGCCCGCAAGCGGGCCGAGGCCGAGGCCAAGGATCTGGCGCGTTATCGGTCGGAGTTCTTTGGCCGGATGTCGGAACTGCTGGCCGGGCGCGAAGGCGTGCGGGTGGTGGGCGACCGCTTCGTGTTTTCTTCCGAGGTGTTGTTCGAACCGGGTGCGGCCGATCTGGCCCCCGAAGGCCGCGCGCAGATTGCCCGGGTCGCCGAAACCTTCCGCGAGCTGTCGACACAGATTCCGCCCGAAATCGACTGGATATTGCGCGTTGATGGCCACACCGACAATGTGCCGCTGTCGGGGCAGGGCGAGTTTCGGGATAACTGGGAATTGAGCCAGGCCCGGGCGCTGTCGGTCGTGCGATATATGATCAACGATCTGGGCTTCCCGCCCAGCCGTCTGGCCGCGACCGGCTTTGCCGAATTCCGGCCCGTTGCCCTGGGCAATTCCGAAGCGGCGCGCGCGGCGAACCGGCGGATCGAGCTGAAGCTGACCGAACGATGAGCGACAGGCTTTTGGCTGAGGTGCTGGCGCAGGAGCACCGCGTCTGGGCGGCGCTGGTGGCGGGGGATGCGCAGGCCGACATGGCCCTGTTGTCGGATGATTTTCTGGGCGTCTACCCCGACGGGTTTGCCGGGCGCGCAGATCATGGTGCCCAGTTGGCCGCGGGCCCGAGTGTGGCCTGGTATGACATCGCCGACCCGCGCGTGGTGCCTGCGGGGGCAGGCCATGCGCTGTTGGCTTATCGCGCGCGCTACCTGCGGCCCGGGCAAGATGCGCCCGAAGAGATGTATGTCGCGTCGCTGTGGCGGCGGGACGCGGGCGGTTGGATTAATATCTTCAGTCAGGACACCCCCGCCATAGGAGTTGCGCTGCCCTGAAGCCGGCCATGGAAAACGGCGCCCTTTTCGGGCGCCGTTCGGGTTGAGCGGGCGGGGCCTTAGTCCGCGGGCAGAAGCCGCGGCTTGGAGCCCGCGATCCGCGGCTTGCCCAGTTCCTCGATGTTCAGGACGATGGCGTCATCCTTCACGCCGACCTTCACGACACCGCCCTTGGTCAGACGCCCGAACAACAGTTCTTCGGCGAGGGGCTTCTTGATATGCTCCTGAATGACGCGGCCAAGCGGGCGGGCGCCCATCCGGTCGTCATAGCCCTTTTCGGCCAGCCAGTTGGCGGCTTCGGGGCTCAGCTCGATATGAACGTTGCGGTCGATCAGCTGGGCCTCGAGTTGCAGAACGAACTTGTCCACGACCTGAATGATGACCTCGCGCGAGAGCGGCGCGAAGCTGACCACCGCATCCAGACGGTTGCGGAATTCCGGCGTGAAGGTGCGTTCGATTGCGGCCGTATCCTCGCCCTCGCGCTTGTCGCGGCCAAAGCCGATGGCGGCCTTCTGCATGTCGGCGGCCCCCGCGTTCGAGGTCATGATCAGGATCACGTTGCGGAAATCCACCGCCCGGCCGTTATGGTCGGTCAGCTTGCCGTGGTCCATCACCTGCAGCAGGATGTTGAACACATCGGGGTGGGCCTTTTCGATCTCGTCCAGCAGCAGCACACAATGCGGGTGCTGATCGACCCCGTCGGTCAGCATGCCCCCCTGATCGAAGCCGACATAGCCCGGAGGCGCGCCGATCAGACGGCTGACCGCGTGTTTCTCCATATATTCCGACATGTCGAAGCGCAGCAGTTCCACGCCCAGCGTATCGGCCAATTGCTTGGCAACCTCGGTCTTGCCGACGCCGGTCGGGCCGGCGAACAGGTAGTTGCCAATCGGCTTTTCGGGTTCGCGCAGGCCCGCGCGGGCCAGTTTGATCGCGGAGGACAGCGTCTCGATCGCCTTGTCCTGGCCGAAAACCACGCGCTTGAGCGTCTTTTCCAGATCGCGCAGCACTTCGGCGTCGTCTTTCGAGACGTTTTTCGGCGGGATGCGGGCGATCTTGGCCACCACGGCCTCGATCTCCTTGGCGCCCAGCGTCTTGCGCCGACGCGAGTCGGGCAGCAGGTGCTGCGCCGCGCCCGCCTCGTCGATCACGTCGATCGCCTTGTCGGGCAGCTTGCGGTCATGGATGTAGCGCGCCGACAGTTCCACCGCCGCCTTGATCGCGTCATTGGTGTAGCGGATGTCGTGGTGCTGTTCGAAATAGGGTTTCAGGCCCATCAGGATCTTCACCGAATCCGCGACCGAGGGTTCATTCACGTCGATCTTCTGGAACCGGCGGCTCAGCGCGCGGTCCTTTTCGAAATGCTGGCGGAATTCCTTGTAGGTGGTCGAGCCCATGCAGCGCAGCTTGCCGCCGGCCAGCGCGGGTTTGAGCAGGTTCGAGGCATCCATCGCCCCGCCCGAGGTCGCGCCCGCGCCGATCACGGTGTGGATCTCGTCGATGAACAGGATCGCGTCGGGGTGTTCCTCCAGCTCCTTGACGACGGCTTTCAGCCGTTCCTCGAAATCGCCGCGATAGCGGGTGCCGGCCAGCAGCGCCCCCATATCGAGGCTGAAGATCGTCGATTTCGACAGGATTTCCGGGGTTTCGCCACGGGTGATCTTGAGCGCCAGCCCCTCGGCGATGGCGGTCTTGCCGACGCCGGGGTCGCCCACCAGCAGCGGGTTATTCTTGCGCCGCCGGCACAGCACCTGGATGCAGCGCTCGACCTCTTCCTCGCGGCCGATCAGCGGGTCGATATCGCCCTTGGCGGATTTCGCGTTCAGATCGACGCAATATTTCGCCAGCGCGGATTCCTTGGCCTCGCCGCCGCCCTGCGCGCCGCCTTCGGTCTTGGCCTCGTCCTCGGCCCCCAGGATCGGGCGGGGTTCGCCGAATTCGGGGTCCTTGGCGACGCCATGCGCGATGAAATTCACCGCGTCATAACGGGTCATGTCCTGTTCCTGCAGGAAGAAGGCGGCATTGCTTTCGCGTTCCGCAAAGATCGCGACGAGCACATTGGCCCCCGTCACCTCGGTCCGCCCCGAGCTTTGCACATGGATCGCCGCGCGCTGGATCACGCGCTGGAAAGCGGCGGTCGGCACGGCCTCCGAGCCCTCGACCTCGGTGATCAGGGTCGACAGGTCATCGTCGATGAATTCGGTCAGGGTCTGGCGCAGCTCGTCCAGATCGACCGAACAGGCGCGCATCACACGATTCGCGTCGGGTTCGTCGATCAGGGCCAGCAGCAGATGCTCCAGCGTGGCAAGCTCGTGGCGCCGCGCGTTGGCCAGCGCCAGCGCACCATGGATGGCTTGTTCGAGCGTGGTCGAGAACGAAGGCATATGGTGCTCCTTTTTTCTGCGGATCGTCGGGCTCCCTCTGATCCTGGCCTCATATGGTTAAAGTTCGGTGGAATGCGTCCGGCTTCAAGGGCTTTTCACGGAAATTCGCACTGCAATTCAGAGTTTGCTGTAAAAGTGAACATTCACTTGCCCCGGCACGCCCGCGCCGTATCGTTTCCTGCAGCGTGCAGAGGCATCCGCCCGTTCGCAGGCGGCAGAAAATGCTTTTCGTGAATGCGCTTGGGCGCCCGGGGGCGGTTGCCTGATTTTTGTGCATATATGGCGTGCGCCGGGGTGTTCAAGAGGGGGGCACGGCCAGTTGCGGGTTGAAAAACGGGCGCAAAAGGTTCATGCGCGGGGTTCCAAACGAAAGTGGGGAAGATGACCGCCTTCAGGTTTTCGCGTGTTGCGATGTTGCGCCGGTCGCGCGCGATGGTTTCGTCAACGCGGTTGTGGAAGTCGCGGCTGGTGTTCTGGACGGGGGCGCTGGCGATCGGAGCGATCAGCGTGGGCTTTGCCAAGGCGGCCGATTTCGCGCAACGGACCTTTGCCACTTTCGCCGGAACCGAAGAATTCCACTATGCGCCGCTGCTGATTACCCCGCTGGGGTTCGTGCTGTGTGCCTGGCTGGCGTGGCGGTATTTTCCGGGCACGCAGGGGTCGGGCATTCCGCAGGCGATTGCGGCGCGCCATTTGCGCGATGTGCCTGACCGAGGGGGTATGTTGTCGCTGCGGATCGCGGTGGGCAAGGTGTTTCTGACCGTTGCGGGGATGTTCTGCGGCGCCTCGATCGGGCGCGAGGGGCCGACGGTGCAGGTCGGGGCGTCGATTATGATGCTGTCGGGGCGTTTCGGCGGCATTGCCGAGGGGCGCGGTCTGATCCTGGCGGGGTCGGCGGCGGGGATTGCCGCGGCCTTCAACACGCCGCTGGCCGGGATCGTCTTTGCGATCGAGGAAATGAGCCGGTCCTACAAGGCGCGCACCAATGGCATGGTGCTGTCCACCGTCATCATCGCGGGGGTCGCCTCGCTCGCCATTCTGGGGAACTACACCTATTTCGGCAAATCGCATGTCGTTCTGGATCAGGCGCGCGACTGGGTTCTGGTGCTCAGCTGCGGGCTGGCCGGGGGCGTGATGGGCGCGATCTTCAGCCGCGGGGTGCTGTCGGTCAGCCGCAGGATGCGGCGCTGGCGCGGGGCATCGCCGCGCAGCAAGATGCTGTTGCTGGCGCTGGTGGCGGGGATCATCACCGCAATCGTGGGCGTCGGCTCGGGCGGGGAAACCTGGGGCACCGGCTACGAACAGGCGCGCAGCGCGATCGAGGGCGAGGCCCCACCGGCCAGCTTCTTCCTGTTCAAACTGATCTCGACGCTGGTCGCCACGGTGTCGGGTATTCCGGGCGGTCTGTTCGCGCCGTCGCTGTCGGTGGGGGCGGGGTTGGGGTCTTCCGTGGCGCTGGCGCTTGGCTCGGATATCGGGCTGGCCGCGATCCTGGGAATGGCGGCCTATTTCGCCGGGGTGACGCAGGCGCCGATGACCGCGATCGTCATCATCATCGAGATGACCGGCGGCCATGACATCATCGTGCCGGTGATGGCGGCGGCGATGCTGGGTTATGGCACTGCGCGGGTCATCACGCCCGAGCCGCTCTATGCCGCGCTGTCGCGGCCCTTCATCGCCGATGCGCTGCGCCAGGTGCGTGCGCGCGAGGCGGCCCTGCGCGCCGCCGAGAAGGCCGCCGAGGCCGCGATGGAAACGACCTCAGCCGCGCCGGAGCCCGGCGCACCGCAGCCTCCGGCGCGGGGCTGAGCAACCGGGCGTCAGAAACTGTCCTTGCGGGCGCGGGCGGCGGCGAAGGTTTCCAGCGCGCTGGCCGTGGGGGGCAGGCCAAGCGCCGCGCGCAGGGCCGGGTCGTCGCTGCGCAGGAAGGGGTTGGTCGCGCGCTCCAACGACAGCGGCACCGGCAGCGTGGGCTGCCCGGCCGCGCGTTTTTCCCGCACCTCGGCCATCCGCGCCAGAAGGGCCGGGTGATCGGGCTGCAGGCTCAGCGTGAAGCGGCCGTTGGCCTCGGTATATTCATGGCCCGAACAGACCAGTGTGTCGCCGGGCAGCGCGGCCATCCGGCCAAGGGTTGCGAACATCTGGCCGGGGCTGCCTTCGAACAGCCGCCCGCAGCCCCAGCTCATCAGGCTGTCGCCCGAAAACAGCAGGCCCGCCTGCGGGAAGTAATAGGCGACATGGCCGATGGTGTGGCCCGGCGCGTCCAGCACCTCGACCATCTCGACCCCGATCGGCAGGCTTTGCCCGGGGCGCACGGCATCCGACAGCGGCGGCAGGCGGTGTGCATCGGCCGCAGCGCCGATCACCCGCGCGCCCGTTGCCTCGGCCAGCGCCTCGACCCCGTCGATGTGATCGCCGTGGTGATGGGTAATCAGGATGTGGTTGAGTTTCCAGCCTTTCTGGGTCAACACCTGCAGCACGGGCGCGGCCTCGGGGACGTCGATCACCGAGGTCGTGTCAGTGGCGGCCTCATGGACGATATAGGCGTAATTGTCCGCAAGGCAGGGCAGGATCAGCAGTTCGAGAGGCATGGCGTTTCGCGTCGCTTTCGTTATTCTTGCCCCAGCTTCGCCCAAGGAGGCCCGCTGCGCAATGCATCTTGATGTGCTCGATCTGCGGAACTTTTACTATCGCACCCAGTTGGGGCGTGCGGCGCAGAAGGCCGTGCGCGACCGTGTCTTGTCGCTGTGGCCCGCGGGGCCGGAAATGACCGGGCTGACGGTGGCGGGCTTTGGCTTTGCGGTGCCGCTGTTGCGGCCCTATCTGGACTGCGCGCGCCGGGTGATCGGGCTGATGCCGGCGCAGCAAGGCGTGATGCCCTGGCCTGCGGGGATGCCCAATGTCTCGGTGCTGTGCGACGAAACCCGCTGGCCGCTGGAAACCGGCATGGTCGACCGGCTGGTGGTGATGCATGGGCTCGAAGCCTCGGACCATCCCGATGCGCTGCTGGAGGAATGCTGGCGGGTGCTGGGGCCCGGGGGGCGGGCGTTGTTGATCGTGCCGAACCGCGCGGGGCTTTGGGCGCCGCGCGAAACCACGCCCTTCGGCTTTGGCAGGCCCTATTCGCTCGGCCAGCTGGATGCGCAGGCCCGCCGGGCGCGGTTCGTGCCCGAGCGTCACGGCGCGGCCCTTTATATCCCGCCCTCGCATCGCCGGTTCTGGCTGCGTTCGGCGCCGATGTGGGAACGCATGGGCGCGCGCGTCTCGGGGTTGCTTGCGGCCGGTGTGGTGATGCTCGAAGTGTCCAAACAGGTGCATGCGCCGCGCCGTCCGGGGCTGGGGGCGGCGGTGCGCAAGCCGCTGTCCATCCTGGAAGGCGCGGTCAAACCCGCAGCCGACCCGGCACGGCTGCGCAGCCCGGGCTGAATGGGCCGGATGCGGGGCGGGTGAATCACTTGCCACGAAATTAGGCAGTCTTGTTGCCATAACCTTTGCGTCACTTCCCCCGATTTTTCCGTTAGCGCCCGAACTTTCCGGGGCTTTGCGCTAACAGTTGTGCCGCAGGTGCAAATAGCACCTCTGGCATTCACATTCTGTTGTGCAAGATGGTTGCGAGGGGGGGATTGCTCTGCTACACGCGGGGCCGATATGCGACGTATGGGCGACCCCATACGCCAAGGGGGGCCTTCGGTCCGGGCCGTCAGGCTCTGGATGCGACGGCAAGAGCATCGGAAGGGTGGACGTGTCCGAACCAGCTTCGATTTCCGCAGCCATCGCCGGGCGTTATGCCACGGCTATTTTCGAACTTGCACGCGATGCCGGGGGCCTTGGCGCCCTTGAATCGGACGTGGGTGCGCTCAGCGCCGCGCTGGCGGATTCCGCCGATCTGCGCGAGCTGATCTCCTCGCCGGTCTATTCGCGCGAAGAGCAGGGTGCGGCGATTGCCACCCTGGCCCAGAAAATGGGGCTGTCGGCCGCACTGGCCAATGGCCTTGCGCTGATGGCGCAAAAGCGGCGCCTGTTTGCGCTGCCGCAGCTTCTCAAAGCGCTGGCCGAAGCCATCGCCACCGAGAAAGGCGAAGTGACCGCAGAGGTGGTTTCGGCCGCCGCGCTGTCCGACGCGCAGGCCGAGAAACTGGCCGCAACGCTGAACCAACAGACGGGCAAGACCGTCAAACTCAACATTGCCGTGGATGAAAGCCTCATCGGCGGCATGATCGTCAAGCTGGGCTCGCGCATGATCGACACCTCGGTCAAGTCGAAACTCGCTTCCCTCCAGAACACCATGAAAGAGGTCGGATAATGGGCATCCAAGCAGCTGAGATCTCTGCTATCCTCAAGGAGCAGATCAAGAATTTCGGGCAAGACGCCCAAGTTGCCGAAGTGGGCCGTGTGCTCTCGGTCGGTGACGGGATCGCCCGTGTGCACGGGCTCGACAACGTCCAGGCGGGCGAAATGGTCGAGTTCCCCGGCGGCATCCGCGGCATGGCGCTGAACCTCGAAGTCGACAACGTCGGTGTCGTTATCTTCGGTTCGGACCGTGACATCAAAGAAGGCGACACGGTGAAGCGCACCAACGCCATCGTGGACGTTCCGGTGGGCGAGGCCCTGCTGGGCCGCGTCGTGGACGGCCTTGGCAACCCGATCGACGGCAAGGGCCCGATCGAAGCCGCCAAGCGCATGGTTGCCGACGTCAAGGCGCCGGGCATCATTCCGCGGAAATCGGTGCACGAACCGATGGCGACCGGCCTGAAATCGGTCGACGCAATGATCCCCGTCGGCCGTGGCCAGCGCGAGCTGATCATCGGCGACCGTCAGACCGGCAAGACCGCGATCGCGCTCGACACCATTCTGAACCAGAAGTCGTATAACGACGCCAACCCGGCCAACAAACTGCACTGCTTCTATGTCGCTATCGGCCAGAAGCGTTCGACCGTTGCCCAGCTGGTTAAAAAGCTCGAGGAAACCGGCGCGATCGAATACACGACCGTGATCGCCGCGACCGCCTCGGACCCGGCGCCGATGCAGTTCCTGGCGCCCTATTCGGCGACCGCGATGGCAGAATACTTCCGCGACTCGGGCCGTCACGCCCTGATCATCTACGATGACCTGTCGAAACAGGCCGTGTCCTATCGTCAGATGTCGCTGCTGCTGCGTCGTCCCCCGGGGCGTGAAGCCTATCCGGGCGACGTGTTCTACCTGCACTCGCGTCTGCTGGAGCGTTCGGCGAAGCTGAACGAAGACTTCGGCGCCGGTTCGCTGACCGCTCTGCCGATCATCGAAACCCAGGGCGGCGACGTGTCGGCGTTCATTCCGACCAACGTGATCTCGATCACCGACGGCCAGATCTTCCTGGAAACCGAACTGTTCTACCAGGGCATCCGCCCGGCCGTGAACACCGGTCTGTCGGTGTCGCGCGTGGGTTCGTCGGCTCAGACCAACTCGATGAAGACCGTTGCCGGTCCGGTGAAACTGGAACTCGCTCAGTATCGCGAAATGGCTGCCTTCGCGCAGTTCGGTTCGGATCTTGATGCGGCGACCCAGAAGCTGCTGAACCGTGGCGCGCGTCTGACCGAGCTGATGAAACAGCCGCAGTATTCGCCGCTGACCAACGCGGAAATCGTGGCCGTCATCTTCGCGGGCACCCAGGGCTTCCTGGATGCGATCCCGGTCAAGGACGTGGCGCGCTTCGAAAAAGGCCTGCTGGCCCACCTGCGTGGCGCCCGCAAAGACATCCTCGACTGGCTGACCAGCGACGACCCGAAAATCAAGGGTGCGGATGCGGACAAGCTGAAAGCTGCGATCGAAGAATTCGCCAAGACCTTCGCGTAAGCGCCTGAAAGGACAGGGAAATGCCCAGCCTTAAGGACCTCAAAAACCGGATCCAAAGCGTCAAGAACACGCGGAAGATCACGAAGGCGATGCAGATGGTCGCGGCCGCAAAATTGCGCCGCGCCCAGGAAGCCGCCGAAAGCGCTCGGCCCTTCGCCGATCGCATGACCGCCGTCATGTCGGGGCTTGCAGCCTCGGTGGGCGGCTCCGACAGCGCGCCCCGGCTTCTGGCCGGGACGGGTTCGGATCAGACCCACCTGCTGGTGGTGATGACCGGCGAACGCGGGCTTTGCGGTGGCTTCAACGCCAACATCGCCAAGCTCGCCAAGCAGCGTGCCACCGAGCTGCTGGCCCAAGGCAAGACGGTCAAGATCCTGACCGTCGGCAAGAAAGGCCGCGACGCCATGCGTCGCGACTTTGGCCAGTATTTCGTGGCGCATGTCGATCTCTCCGAGATCAAGCGCATCGGCTATGCGAACGCTCAGGATATCGCCCGCGATCTTCTGAACCGTTTCGAAGCCGGCGAATTCGACGTGGCGACGATCTTCTTCGCCCGCTTCGAAAGCGTGATCTCGCAGGTCCCGACCGCGAAACAAATCATCCCCGCGCAGTTCGAAGCGGCGGAAACCACCGGCACGTCGGCGGTTTACGACTACGAACCCAGCGAGGAAGCGATTTTGGCAGACCTTCTGCCGCGCGGTGTTGCAACGGCGATCTTCGCGGCCCTTCTGGAAAACAACGCGTCCTTCAACGGCGCCCAGATGTCGGCCATGGATAACGCCACGCGCAACGCGGGTGAGATGATCGACAAGCTGACGATCGAGTTCAACCGCTCGCGTCAGGCCGTGATCACCAACGAGCTTATCGAAATCATTTCGGGCGCCGAGGCGCTCTGACGGAACCGGAGAAACACTATGGCATCTAAAGGCAAAGTCACGCAGGTGATCGGCGCCGTCGTGGACGTTCAGTTCGAAGACGGCCTGCCGGCGATCCTTAACGCGCTGAACACTGAAAACAACGGCAAGAAACTGGTCCTCGAAGTGGCCCAGCACCTTGGCGAAAACACCGTGCGCGCCATCGCTATGGACGCGACCGAAGGTCTGGTTCGTGGCGCCCCCGTCACCGACACCGGCGCGCCGATCTCGGTGCCGGTCGGCAACGCGACGCTGGGCCGCATCCTGAACGTCATCGGCGAGCCCGTTGACGAAAAAGGTCCGGTCACCGCGTCGGAACACCGCGCCATCCACCAGCCCGCCCCGGATTTCGCCGCGCAGTCGACCGCGTCGGAAATCCTGGTCACCGGCATCAAGGTCATCGACCTGCTGGCGCCCTACTCGAAGGGCGGCAAGATCGGCCTGTTCGGCGGCGCCGGCGTGGGCAAGACCGTTTTGATCATGGAACTGATCAACAACATCGCCAAAGTGCACTCGGGCTTCTCGGTGTTCGCGGGCGTTGGCGAACGGACCCGTGAAGGTAACGACCTGTACCACGAGATGATCGAATCGGGCGTTATCGTCCCGGACGATCTGGAGAAATCGAAAGTGGCGCTGGTCTACGGTCAGATGAACGAACCGCCGGGGGCGCGTATGCGCGTCGCTCTGTCGGGTCTGACCCTGGCTGAACAGTTCCGCGACCAGTCGGGCACGGACGTTCTGTTCTTCGTCGACAACATCTTCCGCTTCACCCAGGCGGGTTCGGAAGTGTCGGCACTGCTGGGCCGTATTCCTTCGGCCGTGGGCTATCAGCCGACGCTGGCCACCGACATGGGCGCGCTGCAGGAACGCATCACCTCGACCAACGCGGGCTCGATCACCTCGGTGCAGGCCATCTACGTTCCGGCCGACGACCTTACCGACCCGGCGCCGGCAACCTCGTTCGCCCACCTCGACGCCACGACCGTTCTGTCGCGTGCGATTTCGGAACTCGGCATCTACCCGGCCGTGGACCCGCTCGACTCGACCTCGCGTCTGCTCGATCCGGCCGTGATCGGTGACGAACACTACGCCGTTGCCCGTGATGTGCAGGGTATCCTTCAGCGCTACAAATCGCTGCAGGACATCATCGCCATCCTCGGCATGGACGAGCTGTCGGAAGAGGACAAGCTGACCGTGGCCCGCGCCCGGAAGATCCAGCGTTTCCTGTCGCAGCCCTTCGACGTGGCGAAAGTGTTCACCGGTTCGGACGGCGTTCAGGTGCCGCTGGAAGACACCATCCGCTCGTTCAAGGCGGTTGTGGCCGGCGAATACGATCACCTGCCGGAAGCGGCCTTCTACATGGTCGGCGGCATCGACGAAGTCATCGCGAAGGCTGCGAAACTCGCCGCCGCTGCGTAAGGAGGCTGATCCATGGCCGATACGATGCAATTCGACCTCGTCTCGCCCGAACGGAAGCTTGCTTCCGTGACGGCGCGCGAGGTTCGCATTCCGGGCGCCGATGGCGACCTGACCGCGATGCCGGGGCACGCGGCCCTGATCACCACGCTGCGTCCGGGGATCCTGACGGTCGTCGGGCCCGAGGGCACGGCTGACTATGCGGTGACCGGCGGGTTCGCGGAAATCTCGCCCGAGGGCGTGACCGTGCTCGCCGAGCGCGGCTTGCCGAAAGCCGAGCTGACCGCGGCGATCCATGCCGAGATGATGGCCGAAGCCCGGTCCGTCGTCGAGGCGGCCCATCCTTCGGTGGTCGACGCGGCCACCAAGATGCTGGCCGACATGGAAGCCCTGGGCACCCATATGTCGCTGTAAGCGCACCAAAAACATCGCAAAGAAAGCCCCGGGTCATCCCGGGGCTTTTTTATTTCTCCGGTCGGGCGTAAACCTTGAAAAACTAAGGCCGTGGGTGGGGGAACGATGCTGCGGATGAACAGCCACTCGCTCGGGATCACGCAGGGCTCTTTGATCCTGTTTTCCGACTATCAGGACGGGGGCGTGATGTGGACCGGCGAGGGACCGCGCGAATTGCGCAAGATCGTGGAGTTCGAAGAGCCGTTCAAACTGCCGCCGGTGGTGCAGGTCAGCCTGTCGATGTGGGACATCGACCAGAAGCATAACGGGCGGATGGATATTTCGGCGGACATGATTACCGAAGAGGGCTTCGTGATCGTGTTCCGCACCTGGGGCGATACCCGCGTGGCACGGGTGCGCGCCGACTGGCTGGCGATCGGCGCACTGGCGCATGAAGACGACTGGGAAATTGTCTGACGCCGCTTGGCGCGGACGGCCACGAAAGACAAGCTACGGAAGGGCAGGGCGATGAACCGACAGATCTATATTCTCAATGGGCCGAACCTGAACCTGCTGGGGCAGCGCGAACCCGAGATCTACGGGCATGAAACCCTGACCGATGTCGAATTGCGCTGTGCGGCCATCGCGGGGCCGCGTGGCGTGCAGATCCGGCTGCTGCAAAGTAACCACGAAGGCCAGTTGATCGACTGGATCCATGAGGCGCGCCACGCCGCCTGCGGCATCGTCATCAACCCCGCGGCCTTCACCCATACCTCGGTCGCGATCCTCGATGCGCTCAACGCCTTCGAAGGGCCGGTGATCGAGGTGCATATCTCGAACGTGCACAAGCGCGAGGCGTTTCGCCATCACAGCTATGTCTCGGCCCGCGCCGAGGGCGTGATCGCCGGTCTGGGGATCGAAGGCTACGAAGCCGCGACGCGGCGTGTGCTGACTCTGGTGGGCGCCTGATCGCTTTTCCTTCTGCAACAATCGCGCCGCCCTCAGGGGCGGCGTTTCGGTGCTGAATTGACCTTTCGCGACACTCGCGCTCAGCCCGCCTGTCGCGCTGCGGTAATCATCGCCCGCACTCGGGCAGCCATCGCCTGCGCGGCCGCCTCATCCCCGAAATCCGCGATCGCGATATACTCCCCCGCCCCGAGGCTGATCTCGAGGACCGCCGTTTCGGACGTGTCTGGCGCCGAGGGCAACAGATAGACCCGCGGTGGCGGCAGATCGGCAAGCGGGCAGCGGCACCGCGTGGCGCCTCGGCCCATCGGCCGGGTCAGCAACTCGGCCATGCCGTGCGCCGGCGCAAGGCTCAGCCGTTTGAACGGCTGCCGCCCCTTGGCGATGAGCCCGATCCCGACGATACCGGCCAGGATCAGCCAGACGACCCCGAAAAGCGTCGCCCAGAGCGGTTCGGGCAGATGCTGCGCCAGCCAGATCGCGCCGCCGGATGCCCCGATGAGCACCACCACCCCGGGCCCGATCCACAGCGCCCGCCCGAGCGCGCGGGCGGGCCCGTCGGTGAAGATCAATTCGCCTGCCGCGCCTTCAGCCTGCAACCGCATTCCGCACCCTCGCCGCTCAATGCCCCCAGCCTGCCTGATCTCGCGGCAAAGAAAAAGGGCGCCGCAAGCGGCGCCCTTTCCTGTCCCTGACGGGAGCGGATGATTACATCATGCCGCCCATGCCGCCCATGTCGGGCATGCCGCCCGCAGCCGGTTTCGGCTCGGGTTTCTCGGCGATCATGCACTCGGTGGTGATCAGCAGGCCTGCGACCGAGGCTGCATCTTCCAGCGCGGTGCGGGTGACTTTCGCCGGGTCGATGACGCCGAACTTGAACATGTCGCCATATTCTTCGGTCTGCGCGTTGAAGCCGAAGGCCAGGTCGGTCGATTCACGGACCTTGCCCGCGACGACAGCCCCGTCAACACCGGCGTTTTCGGCGATCTGACGCATCGGCGCTTCGAGCGCGCGCTTGACGATCGCGATACCGGCTTCCTGATCGCCGTTTTCGCCTTTCAGCGATGCCAGAACCTTGCCGGCCTGAACCAGCGCCACGCCGCCGCCGACGACGATGCCTTCCTGCACGGCCGCACGGGTCGCGTTCAGGGCGTCATCGACACGGTCCTTGCGCTCTTTCACTTCGACTTCGGTCATGCCGCCGACGCGGATCACCGCAACGCCGCCTGCCAGTTTGGCCACGCGCTCTTGCAGTTTCTCTTTGTCGTAGTCCGAGGTGGTTTCCTCGATCTGGGTGCGGATCTGCGCCACGCGGGCCTCAATCTCGGCCTTGTCGCCAGCGCCGTCAACGATGGTGGTGTTCTCTTTCGAGATCGTCACCTTCTTGGCGTTACCCAGCATGTCCATGCCGACGTTTTCGAGCTTCATGCCCAGATCTTCCGAGATCACCTGGCCGCCAGTCAGGATCGCGATGTCCTGCAGCATGGCCTTGCGGCGATCGCCGAAGCCCGGAGCCTTGACGGCCGCGATTTTCAGGCCGCCGCGCAGCTTGTTGACGACCAGGGTCGCCAGCGCTTCGCCTTCCACGTCCTCGGCGATGATCAGCAGCGGTTTTTGCGACTGGATCACTTGCTCCAGCAGCGGGACCATCGGCTGCAGCGAGCTGAGTTTTTTCTCGTGCAGCAGGATGAGGCAGTCTTCCAGATCCGCGATCATCTTGTCGGGGTTGGTCACGAAGTAGGGCGACAGGTAGCCGCGGTCGAACTGCATGCCTTCGACGACTTCGACTTCGGTTTCCATGCCCTTGTTTTCTTCGACGGTGATGACACCCTCGTTGCCGACCTTCTGCATCGCGTCAGCGATGAAGCGGCCGATCACGGCTTCGCCGTTGGCCGAGATGGTGCCGACTTGGGCCACTTCGTCGCTGTCTTTCACCGGACGGGCCGCGGCCTTGATCGCCTCGACAACCTTCTGCGTGGCCAGATCGACGCCGCGCTTCAGGTCCATCGGGTTCATGCCGGCAGCAACGGCCTTCAGGCCTTCCTTGATGATGGCTTGCGCCAGAACGGTCGCGGTGGTGGTACCGTCGCCGGCCTCGTCATTGGTGCGCGAGGCGACTTCTTTCACCATCTGCGCGCCCATGTTCTCGAACTTGTCCGACAGTTCGATTTCCTTGGCAACCGACACACCGTCCTTGGTGATGCGCGGCGCGCCGAAGGATTTTTCGATGACCACGTTGCGGCCTTTCGGGCCCAGCGTCACCTTCACCGCATCGGCGAGGATGTTCACGCCCTTCAGCATGCGGTCGCGGGCGTCGGTCGAGAATTTAACGTCTTTGGCTGCCATGTCGTTGGCTCCTTGACTGGAATTTCGGAATTTAAGGCGAAGGGGTTATCGGCAGATCAGCCGATGATCCCCATGATGTCGCCCTCTTTCATGATCAGCAGTTCTTCGCCGTCGAGCGTCACTTCGGTGCCCGACCATTTGCCGAACAGGATGCGGTCGCCGACCTTGACCGAGGGTGCGATCAGCTCGCCCGAATCCTTGCGCGCGCCTTCGCCCACGGCGATCACTTCGCCTTCCGCGGGTTTTTCCTTGGCGCTGTCGGGGATGATCAGGCCGCCCTTGGTTTTTTCTTCGCTTTGCACGCGCTTGACCAGCACGCGGTCATGAAGCGGTTTGAATGCCATCTGGGTCACTCCCTAAGGTTCCAGGTTATGGGTCTTAGCACTCGCATCGGCTGAGTGCTAACGATGCCGGAGTTAGTCACGCGCCCCCCCGGCTGTCAACACCCGCAGTCGTGAAATTTTTCTACACCGGCGCCGCATCGGCTTGGCCCTCCCGTCCGCGCGTGGCAAGCTGGCACCAGCAGACCGGAGCCTTTTATGAAGCTGATTTTTGCCGCCCTGATCGCATTTACGCTCCCCTTCGCCGCGCAGGCGGGTTGCAGCGGGCACAACCTTTTCGACGCGTTGCCGCAGGCCCGTCAGGATGCGCTGACTGTCGCGGCCGACAGGGCGCCGCATGCGCGCGGCCTTCTGTTCGCGGCTGATCGCGGCGATCAGCATCTGACCCTGGTCGGCACCTATCATCTGCCTGATCCGCGCCATGACGCGACGCTGGAGGCGATCCGGCCCGATCTTCTGGCTGCCCGGACCCTGCTGGTCGAGGCCGGCCCCGATGAAGAGGCGGCGCTTCAGGTCGCCATGAAATCCGATCCGACCTTGATGTTTTCCACCGGCCCGACGCTGCCGGAAATCCTGCCTGAACAGGACTGGCAGGATCTGATGGCGGCTGCCACGGCGCGTGGCATGCCGGGGTTTCTGGTGGCCAAGATGCAGCCCGCCTTTGTCGCGGTGACGCTGGCGATGCCGCCCTGCGCGATGCAGGACGTGGCGCAGGGGCGCGGTGGGCTTGATAAGCAGGTGATGGCCGAGGCCCACGCCGCCGGGGTGCCGATCCGCGCGCTGGAACCCTATGACACCGTGTTTCGTCTGTTCGAACAGATCCCGCCCGAGGCGATCCCGGACATGCTGCGCGCGGCGGTGATCGGTGCGCGCGATGCCGAGGATATGGCGGTGACGATGGCGGATCTGTATTTTCGCGGCGAGCCCCGGCTGATCTGGGAATTCAGCCGGGAACAGGCGCTTGAGGGTGGCATGAGCGCAGCCGAGGTCGAGACACAGATGGCCCTGTCCGAAGAGATTCTGATGACCGCGCGCAACCGTGCCTGGTTGCCGGTGATCGAGGATGCGCTGGCGGAGGGACCCGTGGTCCTGGCGGCGGGGGCCTTGCATCTGTCCGGCGAGACCGGTCTTCTGGCGCTGCTCGAGGCCAGGGGGTTCACCATCACCCCGCTGCCGCGCTGACGCACCGCTGCAGTGCGGCATTTTTCCCGCGAAAACGCGGTTCCCCGGCATCGCGCGGGATGACAAGCCCCGGCGCGCACCGTATA
Organism: Paenirhodobacter sp. CAU 1674; assembly: GCF_029222945.1. NCBI lineage: Bacteria > Pseudomonadati > Pseudomonadota > Alphaproteobacteria > Rhodobacterales > Paenirhodobacter > Paenirhodobacter sp. CAU 1674. The sequence continues at coordinate 136,858 of NZ_JARHUH010000007.1, forward strand.
ACCCGCGCGAAACCGACCACGCGAGGAATCCCATGACCACCAAGGTTTTCGGCCACAAGGCCCCCGATACCGACTCGACCGGCTCGCCCATCGTCTGGGCCTGGTACATGACCGAAGTTCTGGGCACGCCCGCCGTGCCGGTGCTGCTGGGCGACCCCAACACCGAAGCGGCCTTCGTTCTGAAGCACTGGGATCTGCCCAAGCCCGAGATCATCGCGGATGTGGCCGAGGGCGAGAAAGTCGTCATCGTCGACACCAACAACCCGGCCGAGCTGCCCGCGGGCATCGCCAAGGCCGACATCACCGCGATCATCGACCACCACAAGCTGGTCGGCGGGCTGGAAACCAAGGGCCCGATCGACATTACCGTGCGCCCGCTGGCCTGCACCGCGACCATCATGTATGACCTGATGGGCGATGCCGCCAAGACCGCGCCGCGCGGGATCAAGGGCGCGATGCTCTCGTGCATCCTGTCCGACACGCTGGAATTCCGCTCGCCCACCACGACCGCGCATGACCGCGCCGTCTGCGAGGCGCTGGCCGCCGATCTGGGCGTGAACATGACCGAGCTGGCCACCGCGATGTTCGAGGCAAAATCCGATGTCTCGTCCTTCTCGGATGCCGAATTGCTGCGGATGGATTCCAAGGAATACACCGTCGACGGCGCCGAGCTGCGCGTTTCGGTTCTGGAAACCACCGCGCCCAAGCTGCTGCTGGACCGCAAGGACAGCCTGATGGGATCGATGCCGGGCGTGGCCAAGGAAGACGGCGCCGATCAGGTGCTGCTGTTCATCATCGACATCCTGAACGAAGAGGCCACGCTGCTGGTCCCGAACGATCTGGTCAAGAAGATCGCCGAAGCCTCGTTCGGTTGCACCGTCACCGGCGACACCGTCGTTCTGCCGGGCATCATGAGCCGGAAAAAACAGATCATCCCAGCGCTGAAGGTCTGATCCTTCGCGACCTTGCGGATCAGGGGCGGGGGGGTAACCCCCGCCCTTTTTTGTGCCTTGCTGCGCGAAAGGGGGCGCTGCCCCCTCGGCCTGCGGCCTCACCCCCGGGATATTTGAGCCAAAGTGAAAGAGTGCTTTCATCTTGGCAAAAATATCCCGGGGGTGAATTGGCGCAGCCAAGAGGGGGGCAGGGCCCCCATCTGTTGCAAGGTCACGCCGTGCCGCCGATCTGGAACTGCGACCTTTGCCAAAGCGTTACGCACATGCCATATACCCCGGCAAGACTGCGCGGGGCAGGCCCTGTGCATCCCGCCGCAATTGCCCTGGAAAGGCCCCAGATGACCCAGATTCTCCCCTCGCTCGCCGAGATTTCGGCCCCCTATGATGCGTTGTTCTGCGATCTGTGGGGCTGCCTGCACAATGGCGTCACGCCGTTTCCGGCAGCCGTGGCGGCCTTGCAGGGGTTCCGGGCGCGCGGTGGCAAGGTGGTGCTGCTGACCAATGCGCCGCGCCCGGCCCGGTTCGTGATTGCCACGCTGGACCGTCTGGGCGTGCCGCGCGATGCCTGGGATTTGGTGGTGAGTTCGGGTGACGCGGCACAGGATGCGATGCTTGCAGGCGCGGTGGGGCGCAAGGTCTGGCATCTGGGCCCCGCCAAGGACGACGGGTTCTTCACCGAAATTCCGCCGGAATGGCAGGGCCAGGCCGATGTCGAACGGGTGCCTTTCGACGAGGCCGAGGGCATCGTCTGCACCGGCCCCTTCGACGAGATGACCGAGGTGCCCGAAGATTACCGCGCGCGGTTCTTGCTGGCCAAGACCCGTGGCCTGCCGATGCTCTGCGCCAATCCCGATATTGTCGTCGACATGGGTGAAACGCGGATCTACTGCGCCGGTGCGCTGGCGGCGCTTTACGAGGAAATGGGCGGCACGGCGATGTATTTCGGCAAGCCGCATCCGCCGATCTACGATCTGGCGCGGCGCAAGCTCAGCGCGATCGGCGGTGTGGATGACAGCCGGATTCTGGCGATCGGCGACGGGATCAATACCGATGTGTCGGGCGCGGCGGGCGAGGGGATCGACGTGCTGTTCGTCTCGGGCGGGTTGGCGGCGGATCAGTTCGGCCCGGATGTCGAGAACCCCGACCCCGAACTGCTGGCGGCCTGGCTTGCCGCGCGTCAGCGCGACCCGCTGTTCACCATCGGCACGCTGCGCTGAGCCTGCCTGATCCCAAGGCAACTTCCCAGATGGGTGGAGGTGTGTCGCAATATTGTTGCTTATTTTTACGGCAATATGCAAATAAGTTGCGCGCACCCTTGCCTTGGCGCCTCCGGCCTGTTATGCCGCAGTGCAACATAACTCTGAGGTCCGGATCATGACGACGCCCGAAACCACTGCCACCAAGACGATTTTCCTCGAAGATCTGGAAATCGGCATGACGCGCTCGCTGAGCAAGGAAATCACCGACCGCGATATCGAGATGTTCGCCGAAGTCTCGACCGATCACAACCCGGTGCATCTGAACGACGATTACGCAAAGGCGACGATGTTTAAGGGCCGGATCGCCCATGGCATGCTGTCGGCGGGCCTGATTTCGGCGGTGATCGGCGAGCAACTGCCGGGGCACGGCACGATCTATCTGGGCCAGTCGCTGAAATTCCTGGCCCCCGTGCGCCCGGGTGAAACCGTCAAGGCCGAGGTCAAGGTCACCGCGATCGACCACGCCCGCCGCCGTGTCACCCTTGAAACCACCTGCATGGTGGGCGATACGGTGGTGATCAAGGGCGAGGCACTGGTTCTCGCGCCGTCGAAAAACTGAACTGACCGGCGGCCTCGTCGGCAAGGCGGGGACGATGCAGAAATTCACCGACTGGAAGGGCTTGCCCGATACGGCGCGCGGCGCATCGGTTGCGATGGGCAATTTCGATGGCGTGCATCTGGGCCACCAGTCGGTGATTGATCTGGCGCGCGGTCGCGGTCCGCTGGGGATCATCACCTTCGAGCCGCACCCGCGCGAATATTTCGCGCCCAAGGCCCCGCCGTTTCGTCTGATGAATGCCGAGGCCCGGGCGCATCGCCTGCAAAAGCTGGGCGTTTCCCACCTTTACGAATTGCCGTTCGGCGCCGAACTGGCGGGGATGGAGGCAGACGCCTTCGCCCGTGACGTGCTGGCCGAAGGGCTGGGCGTGACCCATGTCGCGGTGGGCGGGGATTTCCGGTTCGGCAAGGGGCGCACCGCAGGCGTTGCCGAATTGATCGGCTTCGGCCAGCGCTACGGGTTCGATGTGACCATTGCGCCCTTGCTGCACGTCGACGGGCTCGAGGTCTCCTCGACCGCGATCCGCACGGCGCTGGCCGAAGGCCGCCCGGGCGATGCGGCGGCGATGCTGGGCCACCTGCACCGGATCGAGGGCGAGGTGGTGCATGGCGAAAAGCGCGGCCGCGAACTGGGCTATCCCACGGCGAATATGGGCGTGGCCGGGCTGCATCTGCCCCGGCTCGGGGTCTATGCCGTCAAGGTCGATGTGCTGACCGGGCCGCAGGCGGGCAACTACATCGGGGCGGCGAGCCTTGGTGTGCGTCCGATGTTTGGTGAAAATACCCCGAACCTCGAAACCTATATCTTCGATTTCGCCGGGGATCTTTACGGCCAGCACCTGTCGGTGGCCTTCGTCGACTATCTGCGCCCCGAGATCAAATTCGACGGTCTGCCCGCGCTGATGGATCAGATGGCTGCGGATTGCGCCAAGGCGCGCGAAATCTTGACCGCCTGAGCCCCTTTTCCTTTCTTCCGCTTTGCGTCAGGGTTCCCCGATGAGCAAACTCCGCCCCCAGTTCTGGACCCTGCCGCTGACCAGCCTGACGCCCGCCGAATGGGAGGCGCTGTGCGACGGCTGCGGCAAATGCTGCCTGAACAAGCTGGAATATGAAGACACCGGCGAGGTCGAATTCACCCGTGTCGCCTGCCGCCTGCTGGATGGCGAGACCTGCCGCTGCGCACAATACGAGATCCGGCACCAGTTCGTGCCCGAATGCGTGCGGCTGACACCCAAGAACATCGCAGACATCGCCTATTGGATGCCGGCGACCTGCGCCTATCGGTTGCGCTTCGATGGCCAGCCGCTGGAGCCGTGGCACTACCTGATCTCGGGCGACCGGGAAACGGTGCACAGCAGCGGCAATTCGGTGCGCGGCTGGACGGTGCCCGAGTTCGAGGTGCCCGAGGAAGACTGGGACAATTACATCATCGAGGATCTGTCGTGAATTTCGCATCGGACAATACCGCGGGCGTCGCGCCGCAGATCATGGCGGCGCTGGCCGCGGCAAATGCGGGCCATGTGCCGTCCTATGGGGCCGACCCGCTCAACGCGGCGGTGACGGCGCAGATCCGCGAGATCTTCGAGGCGCCCGAGGCCGCGGTCTATCTGGTGGCGACCGGCACGGCGGCGAATGCGCTGTCCTGTGCGGTGCTAACCGATCCCTGGGGCGCGATCTTCTGCCATCGCAACGCCCATATCGAAGAGGATGAATGCGGCGCGCCGGAATTTTTCACCGGCGGCTCCAAGCTGGTGCTGGTCGACGGGGCGCATGCCCGGATGACGCCCGAGGCGCTGCGTCATACCATCGCCCATACCGGGCGCGGCGGCGTGCATAATGTGCAGCGTGGCATGGTCTCGATCACCAACGCGACCGAGGCGGGCACGGTCTATTCCGCCGCCGAAGTGGCGGCCCTGACACAGGTCGCGCGCGACTTCGGCCTGCCGGTGCATATGGATGGCGCGCGTTTCGCCAATGCGCTGGTCGCGGCGGGCTGCACTCCGGCCGAGATGACCTGGCGCGCGGGTGTCGACGTGCTGTCCTTCGGCGGCACCAAGAACGGCTGCATGGGCGTCGAGGCGGTGGTGATCTTCGATCCGAAACGCGCCTGGGAATTCGAATTGCGCCGCAAGCGGGCGGGGCATCTGTTCTCGAAACACCGCTTCCTGGCCGCCCAGATGCAGGCCTATCTGGAAGGCGATCTGTGGCTGGATCTGGCGCGGCATGCCAATGCGATGGCGGCACTGCTGTCGGCCCGGATCGCGGCGCTGCCCGGGGCGCGGCTGGTCCATCCGACCCATGCCAACGAGGTCTTCGCGGCCTTCCCGCGTGCCGCCCATCGCCGGGCTCAAGGGGCGGGGGCGGCCTATTACCTCTGGCCCTTCGATCAGTCGCTCGAAGGCGACATGGCCGAACCGCTCGCCGCCCGGATGGTCACCAGCTGGGCCACGACCGAGGCCGAGATCGACGCGTTCCTCGCGCTTCTGGGGTAACGCAGCAGGGGGCGCTGCCCCCGGCTCGTGCCAGCACTTCGTGGCATCTGACCAAGAGGACCTTCGCCTGTTTCCCCTGTGGTCTTTCACCTTGGCGCAAATATCCCGGGGGTGAGGGCGCATGCCCGAGGGGGCAGCGCCCCCTTGCTCCGGGTATGTCCTAGCTGCGCTCCAGATTAAGGCCGATCAGGTCGGTGACCTGCCGGGCGTGGGTCACGGGCAGCATGTGTCCGCCGCCCGGGATGCAGGCGGTGCCGACATCGGACAGGCGCGCGGCGATGGCCTCGCAGACTTCGGGCACGATGGCCGGGCTTTTATCGCCATGAATCAGCATCACCGGTGCGTCGATGGCTTCGATCCCGTCGGGGCGGCAGATCCGGCCCGGGTCTTCGAAATTGGCCGCGCTGATATTGCCGACCATCGGCATCTGCGTGATGAACCGCGCGCGCTGATGCTCGGGCAGGGCCTCCCAGGGCACGCCCGCGCCCCAGGCGCCCATGAAGCCGCGCGCGGCGGCCTCCAGGTTGCCTGCGGCGATCTCGGCTTCGAAATGGTCCTGATGGGCGCGCAGCTCGCGCCATTTCGCGCTGCCTTCGACGGCGGCAAACAGCACTGGCTCGATCAGCGTGAGCGAGCGGACCGCCTCGGGGGCGGCCACCGCGATGCGCAGCGCGACCGAGGCGCCGAAGCTGTGGCCGATCAGATCGACGGGGCGGTCGATGAAGCCCGCCGCGATCTGCGTCACCAGCGTCTGGAAGGCGCCGGGGGCCGCGCCGCTGGCGTCCCAGGGGGCGGATTGGCCGTGGTTCGGCTGATCGAAGGCGATGGCGCTGATCTGTTCGCCCAGCGGTGCCAGCACCGGCCCCCAAAGCTGGCTTGCGCCCAGCGTGCAGTGTACGGCCAGGGCCGGGCGCGGGCCCGTGCCGATAGTTTGCCAGAAGATCTCGTGGCCTTGGCGGATGTCCGTGTGCATTACAGCCCCGCCAGATGAGCGTCGAGGAAATCGAGCCGGTCCTGGCCCCAGAATCGCTGGTCGGTCTCGGCCACGATATAGAAGGGCGAGCCGAAGACACCCCGCTCGACCGCCTCTTCGAGGTTCTTCTCATAGGCCATCGCGCCGGCAAACAGCCCGGTGGTGACCAGATCCCCGTCAAACCCGTTGGCGACGAGCGCGGCGCGGATCACATCGTCCTCGGCAATGTTCCGGTCCTCGGCCCAGACCGCACGGGCCAGCGCCTGCACCAGCCCGCCCAGATCGCCGCCGCCCGCCTTTTGCGCGGCGATCACGGCATAAGAGGCCGGCGCCGGGTTCGGCGGATAGCCTGCGGGGGTGAAATTCATAGGCTTGCCCAGTTTGGCGGACCAGCGTTGCAGCTCTTGCATGCGATAGGCCATGCGGCTGGGATGGCGGGCGGCCGGGCGGGTGCCGCCGGTGCGGTCGAACAGCGCCAGCAGATCCAGCGGCTTGTAGGTCACCGCAGCGCCATGTTTTGCGGCAATTTCTTCAAGCCGGGTGCCTGCAAGATAGGTCCAGGGGCTGAAGATAGAGAAAAAATAGTCAATCTGGGCCATCGGGCACCTTTCACACGCGCGTCATGTTTGCGGGCAAGCTAGCCGGGTGTTAAGGCAGGCGCAATCTTCGCGAATCCGCCGGATCTGCCCCGGCCGTAGCTCAAAGGTGCCCCTCCGATGCCCGCCATGACCGAACCCAAACTGATTTCCGGCAATGCCAACAAACCCTTGGCGAATGCCATTGCGCGGCGCATGTCGATGCACCGCGGCATGTCGGTCAATCTGGTGGATGCCCGGGTCGAACGGTTCAACGATCAGGAAATCTTCGTCGAGGTCTATGAAAATGTCCGCGGCGAGGACATGTATATCATCCAGTCGACCTCGAACCCGGCCAATGACAACCTGATGGAACTGCTGATCATGACCGATGCGCTCAAGCGCAGTTCGGCCGATCGCATCACCGCCGTCATCCCCTATTTCGGCTATGCCCGCCAGGACCGCCGCGCCAAGGCCCGCACGCCGATCTCGGCCAAGCTGGTGGCGAACCTGCTGACCGAAGCGGGTGTCGACCGCATCCTGACGCTCGATCTGCATGCCGCGCAGATCCAGGGCTTCTTCGATATTCCGGTGGACAACCTCTATGCCAGCCCGGTCTTCGCGCTGGACATCCTGCACCACTTCAAGGGCCAGCTGAACGACGTGATGGTGATCTCGCCCGACGTGGGCGGCGTGGCGCGTGCGCGCGAACTGGCCAAGCGCATCGGCGCGCCGCTGTCGATCGTGGACAAGCGCCGCGAGAAGGCGGGCGAAGTTGCCGGCATGACCGTGATCGGCGATGTCTCGGGCAAGAAATGCATCATCGTGGATGACATCTGCGACACTGCGGGCACGCTGTGCAAGGCGGCCGAAGTGCTGGTCGAGAATGGCGCGACCGAAGTGCACGCCTATATCACCCACGGCGTTCTGTCCGGCCCGGCGGTCGAGCGGGTGTCGAAATCGGTGATGAAGTCGCTGGTCATCACCGATTCGATCGAACCGACCGATGCGGTGAAGAACTGCGAAAATATCCGCATCGTGCCGACCGCGCCGATGTTCGCGCAGGCGATCCTGAACACCTGGTCGGGCACCTCGGTCAGTTCGCTGTTCGAGACCGACACGCTGGTGCCGATCTACGAGGGCATGTATTCGGCCAGCTGAGTGCCGTTGCCGCGACAACATCGGGCCCGGGTGCATCATCGCCCGGGCCTTTTTCATGCCTGCTGCCGAAGGAACATTGCCGCGCGCGGCGCGCCGAGGCAGGGTGGCGGCCATGCGCCTGTTCCTGCTGACCTGTCTGGTGATGTTGGCCTTTGCCTCGAATTCGGTGCTGAACCGGATGGCGGTGGGCGTGGCGGGGCTGGACCCGGCCTTCGTGGCGGTGCTGCGGTTGGGATCGGGGGCCATGGTGTTGCTGGGGCTGGTGCTGGGCCTGCGCGGCACGGCGGCGCTGCGGGCCAATCTGCGGGTGGCGGGCGTCGGCATGGCGACGCTGTTTCTGTATGTCTTCGGGTTTTCAATCGCCTCGGGGCTGGTCGATGCGGGCATTGGCGCGCTGGTGCTGTTCGGCGCGGTGCAGATCACCATGTTCACCGGTGCCCTGATCGCGCGCGAGCGGGTGACGCGCTGGCGCTGGATCGGGGCTGGCCTTTGCGGGGCTGGTGGTGCTGATGGCGCCGGGGGGCGGGGCGCGGGTCGATCCGGCCGGGGTCGCGCTGATGGCCCTGGGTGGGGTCGGCTGGGGGCTTTATTCGCTCAACGGGCGGCGCGCGGGCGACCCGCTGGCCGCAACGGCGCTGAACTTCGCACTGGCAACCCCACTGGCCGGAGGCTGGCTGCTGCTGTCGGGGGATAGCATTGCGCCGAACTGGGGGATCTGGCCCGCGCTCGCTTCGGGGGCGGTGACCTCGGGTCTGGGCTATGCGCTGTGGTATCGGGTGGTGCCGCAACTGCCCGCCAGCCTGGCCGCGGTCTCGCAGCTGTCGGTGCCGCTGCTGGCGGCGCTTGGCGGCGCTGCCCTGCTGGCCGAAGTGCCCGGGCTGCGATTCTGGGCTGCGGCCATCATGGTGCTGGGCGGTATCGCGGTGTCCCTGCGCAAGGGCTAGGGTCGCTGCCCCTCTGGACCTGCGGCCCATTCCCCCCGCGGTATTTGGAGCAAGATGAAAGCCCCTTCATCTTGCCTGAAATACCGCGGGGTCCGGGGCAGGGCCCCGGCGGTCAGAGCACGCGGTTGATGTGGCCCATCTTGCGGCCGGGTTTGGCCTCGGCCTTGCCATACAGATGGATCTGGGTGCGCGGCTGGCGGGCGAACTCGGGCACGCGCGCCACATCGTCACCGATCAGGTTCAGCATCTCGACATCGGCATAGCGTGCGCCATCGCCCAGCGGCCAGCCTGCCACGGCGCGGATGTGCTGTTCGAACTGATCCACCGCGCAGCCCGCCTGCGTCCAATGCCCGGAATTATGCACCCGGGGCGCGATTTCGTTGACCAGCAGGCCCTGCGGCGTCACGAACAGCTCCACCCCCATCACGCCGACATAATCGAGCGCATTGAGGATTCGCGCCGCGATCAGCACCGCATCGGTGCGCAGGCCTTCACTGATGCGCGCAGGAACGGTGGTCGTGTGCAGAATGCCCGATTTATGCACGTTTTCCCCGGGATCGAAGCACGACACCGCACCGTCGGCCCCACGCGCGGCGATCACAGAAATCTCGGCGCTGAAGGTCACGAAGCCTTCCAGAACGGCGGGTGCCCCCTCCATCGCGGCCAGGGCTGCGGGGGCATCGGCGGGCGCCATGATGCGTGCCTGTCCCTTGCCGTCATAGCCCAGCCGTGTGGTCTTGAGGATCGCGGGCGTGCCGATCCTGGCAATCGCAGCGTCCAGACTGGCGGCATCGGTCACCTCGGCCCAGGGCGCCGTCGCCAGACCCAGATCGTTCAGGAAGGTTTTCTCGATGATCCGGTCCTGACTGATCGCCAGCACCCGGCGGCCCGGGCGGATCACCCGCGTCGCCTCGATCAGATCAAGCGCCTCTGTCGGGATGTTCTCGAATTCATAGGTGACCACATCGACGGAGGCTGCAAATTCCGCCAGGGCCACGGCATCGTCATAGCCCGCGGTGGTCACCCGATGCGCGACATGGCCCGCAGGCGGGTTGGCGCCGGGTTCGAAGATATGGGTGGTGAAGCCCAGACGGCTGGCCGCGACCGAGAGCATCCGCCCCAGTTGCCCGCCGCCCAGAATGCCGATGGTCGCGCCCGGGGTCAGCATCTTAGTCATCGCTGGGCTCATCGGGGATAGAGGCAGAAAGCGCCTCGCGCCAGGCATCAAGCCGCGCGGCAAGGGCCGGATCGTTCAGCGCCAGGATGCCCGCCGCCATCAGCCCGGCATTGGCCGCGCCCGCAGCGCCAATCGCCATGGTCGCGACGGGGTAGCCCTTGGGCATCTGCACGATGGAATACAGGCTGTCGACGCCCGACAGGGCGCGGGTCTGCACCGGCACGCCGACCACCGGCACGCGGGTCTTCGACGCCATCATGCCCGGCAGATGCGCCGCACCCCCGGCACCCGCGATAATCACCTGCAGCCCGCGCTCGACCGCGGCCTTGCCATAGGCCCAAAGCCGGTCAGGCGTGCGATGCGCCGAGACGATCTTGGTTTCGTAAGCCACGCCCAGCTCGTCCAGAATGCTGGCGGCTTCGCGCAGGGTGGGCCAGTCCGACTGGCTGCCCATGATGATTCCGACTTTGACGCCCATGATCGTCCCTCCGTTGGAGCGCGCACTATAGGCAGCGGGCTGCCAACGGCAAGAGTTCAGGCGATGATATCGGGGGTCAGCTGGTCTTCGATCCGCGCGATCTGGTCTTTCAGCGCCAGTTTCTGCTTTTTCAACCGCACCAGCCGCAGCTGGTCGGACATGCCGCGTTCGGCCAGGGCGTGGATCGCCTCGTCCAGATCGCGGTGCTCGCGGCGCAGCACCCCAAGCTTCACGCGGAGCACCTCTTCGGGGTTCATCTCGATATGTGCGTTCATATCCGGCATCCGATCACTGGGTCAGGCCCCCGATGCGCCACGCGCTGAGTCGGGAAGGCGTCAGGTTTAATATAACAATTTCGCGCCCTTGTGGGGGAAATTCCACAACCCCGCCTGCGCGGCCGCCCCTTGCAGGGGCGCCGCTGGCTGCCCATATTGAGCCAGACGGGCAGCCGCATCGCGGGGTCCGGCATTGCAACGTCGCTTGATGAAGGGCTTGCCTGATGACGAAACTGAGCTTTGGTGCGCATCCCTATCTGCTGGGCTTCGATCAGCTGGAACGGCTGGTCGAGCGGACCACAAAGACGGGGGGCGATGCCTACCCGCCTTACAATATCGAACAATGCGGCCCGGACGCGTTTCGCATTACGCTGGCCGTCGCAGGCTTTGCCGAGGGCGATCTGGCGATCACCATGGAGGATCGCGCGCTGGTGATCCGCGGTCGTCAGGCCGACGATGCCGCAGAGCGGATCTTCCTGCACCGGGGAATTGCCGCGCGCGCCTTCCAGCGCAGCTTCGTGCTGGCCGACGGGGTCGAGGTCGCCGGGGCGAGCCTTGAAAACGGGCTTTTGCATGTCGATCTGAACCGCGCGCTGCCCGACCCGGAGGTGCAGAGCATTCCAATCCAACGCAAATAAGGGGGCTGACATGGATGTGAAATACAACTTCGACGAGCCGGTGGGCGAGCGTATCGTCTATGTCCGCCCGGTCGCGGTCGCCGACTTGCCCGCAGATGTGCAGGCGCAGGCCGCAGGTCTGACGCAGCTTTACGCGCTGCACGATGCCAACGGCGAACGTCTGGCGCTGGTCAAGGATCGCTGGATGGCCTTTGCCTTGGCGCGCGAACATGATGCGACGGCGTTCAGCGTGCACTGATCCGCGCGATTTGCCGTGAACCGTCAGAAAGGGGGGCATATGCCCCCCTTTTTTCTGTGCTGAGGGCGGGGCTTTCTTTCTGGCCCCAATATCCCGGGGGGCGGCGCAGCCGCGGGGGCAGGGCCCCCTCGGCGCCCGAACGATCGCCGCCGCAGATATGAAAACGCCCCGGTCGCACAGGGACCGGGGCGTTCGCTTTTCCGTCGACGGCGATCAGGCGCGGATCAGGCCCAGCGACTCCAGCTTCAAGATCACCTGATGGGCGCAGTGGTCGACATCCACATCCTTGGTGTCCACCACCAGCTCGGCCGCGGTCGGCGCTTCGTAGGGGTCGGAAATCCCGGTGAATTCCTTGATCTTGCCTTCGCGTGCCAGTTTATACAGGCCCTTGCGGTCGCGCGCCTCGCATTCCTCCAGCGCGGTGGCCACATGCACCTCGACGAAGGCGCCATAGGCCTCGATCATCTCGCGCACGGCGCGGCGCGTGGCGGTGTAGGGCGCGATCGGGGCACAGATCGCAATGCCGCCGTTCTTGGTGATTTCCGAGGCCACATAGCCGATGCGCTTGATGTTGATGTCGCGGTGCTCTTTCGAGAACCCGAGTTCCGACGACAGATGCTTGCGCACCACATCGCCATCCAAGAGCGTCACCGGGCGCCCGCCCATCTCCATCAGTTTGACCATCAGCGCGTTGGCGATGGTCGACTTACCCGACCCCGACAGGCCCGTGAAGAACACGGTGAAGCCCTGCTGGGCGCGCGGCGGCGAGGTGCGGCGCAGTTCGGTCACCACCTCGGGGAAGCTGAACCATTCCGGGATTTCCAGCCCCTCGCGCAGGCGGCGGCGCAGTTCGGTGCCCGAGATATCCAGCACGGTGCAGCCCTCGGGGACCTCGTTCGCGGGATAATATTGCGCTTTTTCCTGCACATAGACCATGTGCTTGAAGTCGACCATGGTTACGCCGATCTCTTCTTCATGCGCCTTGAAGAGGTCCTGCGCGTCATAGGGGCCATAGAAATCCTGGCCGGCCGAGTTCTTGCCCGGGCCCGCATGGTCGCGCCCGACGATGAAATGGGTGCAGCCGTGGTTGCGGCGGATCAGCCCGTGCCAGACCGCCTCGCGCGGGCCGGCCATACGCATCGCCAGGTTCAGCAGGCTCATCGTGGTGGTCGATTGCGGGTATTTGTCCAGCACCGCCTCGTAGCAGCGCACGCGGGTGAAGTGATCGACATCGCCCGGTTTGGTCATGCCCACGACCGGGTGGATCATCAGGTTGGCCTGCGCCTCGCGCGCGGCGCGGAAGGTCAGTTCCTGATGCGCGCGGTGCAGCGGGTTGCGGGTCTGGAAGGCGACGATCTTGCGCCAGCCGAGCTTGCGGAAATAGGCGCGCAATTCGTTGGGCGTGTCGCGGCGCGCCTTGAAATCGTAATGCACGGGCTGCTGGATGCCGGTGATCGGCCCGCCCAGATAGATCTTGCCCGCGGTGTGGTGCAGGTAGTTCACCGCCGGATGCGCCAGATCGTCGGCACCGAACACCTTCTCGGCCTCGCGCGATTTGTTCGGTTCCCATTTGTCGGTGACCGACAGGATCGCCAGAATGACGCCTTCCTGATCGCGCAGCGCGATATCCTGGCCGGGTTCGATGCCTTCTGCGAATTTCTCGGTCACGTCCAGGGTGATCGGCATCGGCCAGAGGCTGCCGTCGGCCAGGCGCATGTTCTCGACCACGCCATCATAATCGGCCTCGGTCAGAAAGCCCTTCAGGGGGTAGAAGCCGCCGTTCATCAGCAGTTCCAGGTCGCAGATCTGGCGCGCGGTCAGATCCCAGCTGGGCAGGTTGCCCGCCTCCGCCTTCAGCTTGAGCGCGGACTCGTGGGAAACGTAAAGTTCCGGGATCGGGGCGAGGTTGGGAAGGGACATCTTGGAACCTGACTTTGGGATATGAGTAAAACGCCGCCGGGTCAAAAGACCCGCTGCACGCGGGGTGGATTAGGCCCTGATTGGGGCAAAATTCAAGCGGATCAGGGACTATTGAGCGAAATAAGGGGGATTTGCCATCAGTTTGGCCCGGCTTGGTCCAAAATTTCCGCCCGGAGGGAATTCCCGGGCGGAGTTTCCATGATCGTGGCTCTGGCTGGTCTCAGGCCTCTTCGCCGGCAAGCCAGCGTTCGGCATCCAGCGCCGCCATGCAGCCCATCCCGGCCGAGGTGACCGCCTGCCGATAGGTGTGATCGGTCAGATCACCCGCCGCAAAGACGCCCGGGACCGAGGTGCGGGTCGACCCCGGCTCGACCCAGACATAGCCGCCCGAATGGAGTTTCAGGTGATCCTTCACCAGATCCGACGCGGGCGCATGGCCGATCGCCACGAAGAACCCGTCGCAGGGCACGACCGTCTCGGCGCCCGTATTCACGTCCTTCGCACGCACGCCGGTCACCCCCAGCGGCGCCTCGGTGCCCAGGATTTCCTCGACGGTGTGGTTCCACATCACCTCGATCTTGGGGTTCTTGAACAGCCGGTCCTGCATGATCTTCTCGGCGCGGAAACTGTCGCGGCGGTGGATCAGCGTTACCTTCGCGGCGAAATTGGTCAGGAACAGCGCCTCTTCGACCGCGGTATTGCCGCCGCCGATCACCACGACCTGCTTGCCGCGATAGAAGAACCCGTCACAGGTGGCGCAGGCCGAGACGCCGAAGCCCTTGAACTTCTCTTCCGAGGGAAGCCCCAGCCAGCGCGCCTGGGCGCCGGTGGCCAGAATGATCGCGTCGGCCTCGTAGGTCGTGCCCGAATCGCCGCGGGCGACGAAGGGGCGTTTGGACAGATCCAGACCCAGGATGATGTCGCCGATGATCTCGGTGCCCATCGCGCGGGCATGCTCTTCCATCTGCACCATCAGATCGGGGCCCTGCACCTCGGTGCGGCCCGGCCAGTTCTCGACCTCGGTGGTGATGGTCAGCTGTCCGCCCGGCTGCATGCCCTGAACCAGAACAGGTTCCAGCATCGCGCGCGCGGCATAAACCGCCGCCGTATAGCCCGCAGGCCCCGAGCCGATGATCAGCACCTTGGTCTTTTTCGTCTCGCCCATCCTGGCCTCCTCATGTTCCTTGCGTTCCGATATAGTCCCGGCACCGAGCGGCGAAAACCCCCGCTGCATGCGGCGAAAGCCCCGGGATGCGACCGATTGCCCTTGCATGACCTTGCGCGAAATATTATTGCGCATTTCCGCCCGGACGGGTAAGTTTCGCGGCAATTGCGGAGGGTATCATGGCCACGACAAAGCTTGACGAGATCGACCGGAAAATTCTGGCCGAACTGCAGGCTGACGGTCGGATGACCAACGTCGAACTGGCCAAGCGGGTCGGGATCTCGGCGCCGCCCTGCCTGCGCCGCGTGCGCACATTGGAAGAAGCGGGCTTCATCCGGGGCTATCATGCCGATGTGAACCCGCGCGAACTGGGCTTCGAAGTGCAGGTTTTCGCCATGGTGCGGCTGCACAGCCAAGCCGAGTCGGACCTGTCGGCGTTCGAGAATCGCTGCCGCGCCTGGCCGCTGGTGCGCGAGTGCCACATGCTCAACGGCGAGATCGACTTCGTGCTGAAGTGCGCGGCGCCTGACCTCAGCACCTTCCAGAGCTTCCTGACCGGTCAATTGACCGCCGCCGAAAATGTTGCCTCGGTCAAGACCAGCCTGGTGATCCGCTGTGCCAAGGACGAGCCGGGCGTGCCCTTCGACGTGCTCGAAGACCGGCTGGCGAAACTCGCCTGATCCGCACAGAGGCGGACGCCCATTCCCCCCAAGGCGAGGGGCCGGGGTTCTTCTTTCATCCTGCCCGAAATGCCTCGGGGGGCCGGGGGCGGCGCCCCCGGGGCAGAGGTTCAGGTCTCGGCGGAGGGCACGACCATGCCCTTGTCACGGGCCAGCATGCGCATCCGACCCTGCAATTTCTCGAACGCGCGCACCTCGATCTGGCGGATGCGTTCGCGCGACACGTCGTATTGCGCGCTCAGCTCCTCCAGCGTGACGGGCTCGTCGCGCAGGCGGCGTTGCATCAGGATGTCCTTCTCGCGTTCGTTCAGCACATCCATTGCGGCGACCAGCATCGCGCGGCGCGCCTCCAGCTCGTCGGCCTCGGCATAGGCTTCGGCCTGATCGGCGTCTTCGTCTTCCAGCCAGTCCTGCCATTGCGTCGTGCCATCGCCCTCGGCGGCGCCGACCTGCGCATTGAGCGACGCGTCCGAGCCCGACAGCCGCCGGTTCATCGAGATCACCTCGTCCTCGGTCACGTTCAGATCCTGCGCGATCTTCGCCACATGTTCGGGGCGCAGATCGCCGTCCTCATAGGCGCCGATCTTGGATTTCGCCTTGCGCAGGTTGAAGAACAGCTTCTTCTGCGCCGAGGTCGTGCCCAGTTTCACCAGCGACCACGACCGCAGGATATATTCCTGGATCGCGGCGCGGATCCACCACATCGCATAGGTGGCCAAGCGGAAGCCCTTTTCCGGGTCGAAGCGTTTGACCGCCTGCATCAGGCCCACGTTCGCCTCTGAAATCACCTCGGCTTGCGGCAAACCATAGCCGCGATAGCCCATGGCGATCTTCGCGGCCAGACGCAGGTGCGAGGTGACCATGCGATGCGCGGCGTTCGCATCCTGGTTTTCGACCCATGCCTTGGCCAGCATGTATTCTTCTTCGGGTTCCAGCAGAGGGAATTTGCGGATTTCCTGCAGATAGCGGTTCAGCCCCTGTTCGGGGCTGGGGGCGGGCAGGTTGGCATAACTCGTCATCTACGACCTTTCTCCCTGATCGAGACCCCGACACATGGGGATGCCCCCCGTCGGGTTCAAGCCCGGGCGTTGACCAATTGATACCCGAAGCGGCGGCCGGATATCACAAGGAACTCAACGAAGCATGAAGCGGTTCCCGTTCGGGGGCAAGCGAAGATGACGCAAAATTGAACCGATATGTTCAGTTGCCGCCGCCAGCCCCCGCGCGCAGCGTCGCCAGCAGCGCCTCGATATCGGCGGGCAGGGGCGAGGTGAAGGACAGCTCTTCGCCGGTCACGGGATGGGTGAAGCCCAGCGTCGCCGCGTGCAGCGCCTGCCGCGGGAAATTCTGTGCCGCCTCCTGCGCCGCCGTGCCGATCAGCTTGGCGGGCAGTTTGCGTCGCCCGCCATAGGTCTGATCGCCGATCAGCCCATGGCCGGCATGCGCCATATGCACACGGATCTGATGCGTGCGTCCGGTTTCCAGCCAGCAATCGACCAGGGCTGCGACGCCCGCGAAGTCCTCGACCACGCGGGCACGGGTGACGGCATGGCGCCCGCCGTGGAACAGCACGGCCTGCCGCTGCCGGTCGGTCTTGTGCCGCGCAAGCTGCGAGGTGATCTTCAGGATATTGCCGGCCTCGAAGCTGACGCCCTTGGTGCCGCGCAGCCGCGGGTCGGCGGCATCGGGGACGCCATGCACCACCGCCAGATAGTGCCGGTGGACCGTGTGCTTTTCGAACTGATGCGCCAGCCCGTGATGCGCACGATCGGATTTCGCCACCACAAGCAGGCCCGACGTGTCCTTGTCGATCCGGTGAACGATGCCGGGGCGCGCTTCGCCGCCCACCCCCGACAGCTTGCCGCCGAAGTGGTGCAGCAGCGCATTGACCAGCGTGCCATCCTCGGACCCGGGGGCGGGATGCACCACCAGACCCGCAGGCTTGTCGATCACGATCAGATCGTCGTCTTCCCACAGCACGCTCAGCGGAATGTCCTGCGGCAGGGTTTCCACCGTGCGCGGCGGTTCCAGCGTGATCTGATACGTCTCACCCGCCGCGACCTTCGCCTTCTGATCGGTGACCGCAACGCCATCGCGCGTCACGGCCCCCTCGGCGATCAGCCGGGCCAGCCGCGAGCGTGACAGCGCCGCCTGCTCTGGCACAATCGCGGCCAAGGCCTTATCAAGGCGGTCAAAGGGGGGCTGCCCGTCTTCGCCGGCCTCGATCACCAGCCGCAGGATGCGTTCTTCCATGTCCGACATGATGCCTTCCGATCCGACCCCGTTGCCCGAGATCCGGTTTTTGAAAATTCTGGTCACGGCGCTGACGGCCACGATGATTGCGGGCCTTGTAGCGATCATTGCGCTGCTTGTCATCCGCTTGCCGGGCAAGGCCGCGCTGCCCGATCTGCCCGCCGCGATCACCCTGCCCGCAGGCGCACGGGTGCAGGCGATTACCTTCGCGCGCGATTATACTGTCGTGGTCACCGAGGGCGGCGAGGTGCTGCTCTATCGCCCCGATGGCACGCTGGCTCGGACGGTGGCGCTGCAATGAGCCTGCCGGTCCCGCGCCTTGCCGTGCTGGCCGTGGTGGTGCGCGGCGATCAGGCGCTGCTGGTGCGCCGGGCCAATCCGCCCGACGCGGGGCTCTGGGGGTTTCCCGGCGGCAAGGTCGACTGGGGCGAGCCGGTCGAGGCGGCAGCGCTGCGCGAACTGGCCGAGGAAACCGGCATCACCGCCACCGCAGGCCCGGTTCTGGCCTGCACCGATGCGATCAGCCGGGATGAAACCGGGGCGATTGCCTTCCACTATCATCTGGTCGCGGTGGCCTGCCACTGGCAGGCGGGCGCGCCGCAGGCGGGCGATGATGCGCTGGAGGCGGCCTGGGTGGCGCAGGACGATATCCTGTCGGAGGCCCTGCCGCTCAGCGCGCGGGTGGCCGAGGTTCTGGCCCGCGCCCTTGCAGCGCAGCGCTGAGCGGCTTTCACCCTGGCAAAAATATCCCCGCCGGAGGCTCCGGCCTGATGGTCGGCAGCCTTCGGCGGGGATCGTTCACCGACGTGAAATCAGGCGTCTTTCTTGCCTTCCAGCGCATCGAGACGCGCCTTCAGGGCCTCGTTCTCTTCGCGGGCCTTCTGGGCCATCGCGCGCACGGCATCGAATTCCTCGCGGGTGACGAAATCGCGATCGGCCAGCCAGCGGTCCATCCAGGATTTCATCGCGGTCTCGGCCTCGGTCTTGGCGCCCTGGGCCACGCCCATGGCATTGGTCATCAGCTTGGACATTTCGTCGAACAGTTTGTTGGGCGCTTGCATCGGGGGCTCCGGTCTGGTCACGGGGTTTTGCCTTATATGAGGGCGCGGGGCGCAAGACTCAAGGTTGACTTCATCGCGGCCCCGGGGTGTGTTGCGCGCCAAACGAGGAGCGTCATGGCCATTCCCTTCCCCGAGATCGACCCGAACGCCATTGTCATTCCCGGCGTGGACCTGCCGATCCGCTGGTATGCGCTGGCCTATATCGGCGGTCTGCTGGCGGGCTGGCGGATCATGGTGACGCTGATGAAGCGCCCGGCGCTGTGGGGTGGTGTGGCCCCGATGCCGCCGGATCTGGTCGAAGAACTGCTGACGGCGGTGATTCTGGGGGTCGTGCTGGGTGGGCGCCTCGGCTTTGTGCTGTTTTATCAGCCGGGCTGGTATCTGGCGCATCCGCTGGAGATCCTGAAGGTCTGGGAAGGCGGCATGGCCTTTCACGGCGGCTTCGTGGGCGTGGTGGTTGCGGGGCTGTGGTTCTGCCGCCGCCATCAATTGCCTGCATTGCGCATCGCGGATGCCTTCGCACTTGTCGCGCCGATCGGGTTGTTGCTGGGGCGGGTGGCGAATTTCATCAAGCCAGAGCTGTGGGGGCGTCCGACCGATCTGCCCTGGGGCGTGATCTTTCCGCTGCCCCAGGCGCAGGTTTGCAACGGCATCGCCGGGCAGGTCGACGGGTTTTGCGCGCGTCACCCCTCGCAGCTTTACGAGGCCGGGCTTGAAGGTCTGCTGCTGGGCGCGATCCTCTGGGGGCTGACCGCGGCCGGGGCGTTGCGGCGGCCCGGTCTGCTGCTTGGGGTGTTCCTGACGGGCTATGGTCTGGCGCGCTCGCTGGTTGAACTGGTGCGCCAGCCGGATGCGCAATTCGCCAGCGATACCAACCCGCTGGGCTATGCACTTCAGATCGGGCAGGGCGGGCTGACCATGGGGCAGATCCTGTCGCTGCCGATGATCGCGCTGGGGGTGTGGTTCATCGCGCGGGCGATGCGGCGGGGCAATGCATGACGGCGCTGGCCCGGATTCTGGAACGCCGGATCGCGGCCGAAGGTCCGTTGCGGCTTGATCATTACATGGCCGAATGCCTGCTGCATCCCGATCACGGTTATTATGCCACCCGCGATCCGTTCGGGCAGGAGGGCGATTTCATCACCGCCCCGGAAATCAGCCAGATGTTCGGCGAGATGCTGGGGCTGGAGCTGGCGCAGGTCTGGCTCGATCAGGGGCGCCCCGCGCCGTTTCTGCTGGTCGAGCCGGGGCCGGGGCGCGGCACGCTGATGGCCGATGTTCTGCGCGCGATCCGTGCGGTGCCGGGCATGGCCGAGGCGGCACAGGTGCATCTGATCGAGGCCTCGCCCACGCTGCGCGAGGTTCAGCGCGCGCGGCTGGCGGGGCATCGGGTGCAGTGGCACGACAGTCTGGAAACGCTGCCCGAGGGGCCGGTGTTCCTGCTGGCCAATGAATTTCTGGATGCGCTGCCGATCCGGCAGTTCGAGCGGCGCGGTGACGCCTGGGCCGAGCGGCAGGTGGGCCTTGATGCGCAGGGCGCGCTGGTGCCGGGGCTGGCGCCGCCCGTGCCCCTGGCTGCGCTGGCGCATCGGCTGGGCGATACGCGCGATGGCGATATTGTCGAGATCTGCCCCGGTGCGCCGGCCTTCGTCGGTCAGGTGGCCGCGCGGATCGCTGCGCGCGGCGGGGTTGCGATTTTCATCGACTATGGCCACTGGCGCAGTCTGGGCGACACGTTTCAGGCCCTGCGCGTACATCGGCCCGAAAGCCCCTTTGCCAGCCCGGGCGAGGCCGATCTGACTGCCCATGTCGCGTTCGAACCGCTGGCCCAGGCCGCGCAGGCCGCGGGTGCGGCGTGCAGCGCGATGACCCCGCAGGGCGTGCTGCTGGAACGGCTGGGCATCACCGGACGGGCGCAGGCGCTGGCGCGAAACCTTGCCGGTTCCGCGCTTGAGGCGCATATCGCGGCGCATCGGCGCTTGACCCACCCCGAGGAAATGGGTCACCTGTTCCAGAGCCTCGCTGTCTATCCCCCTCTTGCCCCGCTGCCGCCGGGTTTCGATGCGGTCCGCGCGTGATGAATGTCTGCACAGCTTGAAATCCTGACCTCGCCTGCACTCGACGGCGTTTCCCACGGGTTTTTCACCCGCAAGGGCGGTGCCTCATCGGGGGTGTTTGCCGGTCTGAACTGCGGTCACGGTTCCAGCGACCAGACGCAGGCGGTCAACATCAATCGTGACCGGGTTGCCGGGGCGATGGGGGTGGCGCCCGCCGCGCTGATCGGTGTGCATCAGGTGCATTCCGCCGATGTCGCCGTTATTTCGGGGCCAAGCTATGCGCCGGTGCAGGCCGATGCGCTCGTCACCGCGACGCCCGGGCTGGTGTTGAGCGTGCTGACCGCCGATTGCCAGCCGGTGCTGCTGGCTGACCGGCGCGCGGGCGTGGTAGGCGCGGCGCATGCGGGCTGGCGCGGCGCGCTGGAGGGCGTGCTGGAGGCCACGATCGAGGCCATGGAATCCCTGGGCGCCACGCGCGGCGATATTGTCGCCGTGGTCGGGCCGTGCATTTCGCAGCGTGCCTATGAGGTCGGTCACGATTTCATGGAAACCTTCCTGACCGAAGACCCGGACTATGGCCGGTTCTTTTCCGGTGGGCCGCAGGGCAAGCCGATGTTCGACCTGCCGGGGTTCGGTGTGCACCGGCTGCGTGAAGCCGGGGTCGGCGTGGCGGAATGGACGCGGCACTGCACCTATTCCGATCCCGAGCGGTTCTATTCCTATCGCCGCACGACTCATCTGGGTGAAGCCGATTACGGGCGGCTGATTTCGGCGATCCGGCTCTGATTGTGGCGCGATCAAGAGGCGCTCTGCCTTGTTTGTGCCACGATCAGGGCAGGCCATGCGGTCAATCCGCGATATTCCGTTGATTTGTGCGTAATTTGAAACAATCCCTGCGCCATAATTCTGGGCGGTTTGTGCACAAGATTTTTCCGTTCCTGCCAAATCCTTGCCGCAATGGGCCGTCATACCTGCCTCATCCGGGCGCAAGACCCGATCTTAACAGCCGCAGAGCAGGAGCAGACCATGACCGCGACCAACACCACCGCCCGCTGGATGAAATCGGCTCTGACCGAGGCTGCCAAATGCGAGACCCGGATGCCCTGGGCCCGGGGGGCGCGTCGTGCCGAAACGATTGCGCGCCGGGAAGAGCGGATGATCCCGCGTGCGCTGGCCGCCCGCGCCGTGCGCGCGTCCTGAGACTTTCCCCCTAGACGATGACACACCGGCCGGGGGCTGCCACTCCCGGCCGGTTGGCTTGTACGCGGGTGCCATCCTGCGCGTTGCACAGGGCCGCAGAGCACGATGATTCGTGTCAGACCATGGCAGGATTTTGGCAAATGCGGCGGCTGTGTGGCACCGCGCTTTGCCGCCGAAACAGTCGCCCGGTCGGCCCGCAGATTGACGCGCCCCCCGGGGCCAATCTTTTGAAAAGTTTGACGGAACCGCGCAAAGACGCCATCTTGGGCTTGTCTCTCTGCACCCGGTGGGGGCCGTGGCAGATGTGACCAGACCGAAAGGCTGATCGCATGTCGTATCCTCACCGTTCCACGGTCGGGCGCATCCCGTCCGACGTGGACCCGGCAGTAAATGTTGCGGCGCGCCTTGGGCGTGCCACGGTTCCTGTTGACGGGCGGCCTCTGCGCGCCATGCCTCTGACGCGTCGCTACGAGGCCGCCTGGCTCACCCCGCAGGGGGATATCGAAACTTCGACCCGGCTGGCCCCGGCAACGCCGCTGTTCGAAGAGGCATTCTCCGCCCTGGCGCGTGGATCGCTGATTCAGACCGAGTTCGGCCCCGTCGCGGTCGAAGACCTGCAGCCCGGCACGCGGGTGCTGACTGCCGAAGGGCGCAGCGAGACCGTGACCTGGGTTGGTTCGATGATGGCCTATCCGCGCGCGACGACCCCGCACCCCGATGACCAGGTGACCCTGACGCGGATCACCGCCGAGTCCCTGGGGCTGGGCCGTCCGATGCCCGATCTGATGCTGGGGCCGCGCGCGCGGATCTGCCTGCGTGACACGCGGCTGCGCGCGCAGTTGGGCCTGGAGGCGGCCTATGTGCCCGCGCGGGCCTTCGTCGACGGGGTTGGCGTGATCGAGCTGACCCCTGTTGCCCCGGTGCCGATGTTCCATGTGGTGCTGGCCCGTCATGGGTCGCTGCGCGTCGCGGGGCTGGAGATCGAGAGCTATCACCCCGGCGAGGGGATCGCCGAGATGATTGCCCCGCGCATGTTATCGCTGTTCGCGGCGCTGTTTCCGCAGATGCCGACGCTGGCCGGATTCGGGCCGCTGGCCCACCCCCGCCTGACGCGGTTCGAGGTTGAGGGCGTTCTGGGCTGAGCTGCCCCCGGTTTGCGGCCGGGGGCGCAGGCGGCTCAGTCAGGCAGGGTTTCGGCCAGATAGCGCATCATGTTGCCGCCCATCACCTTGGCGATCACCGGCGCAGGCAAGCCCGCATCCATCAGCGCCTGTGTCAGTGCGGCCAGTTCCGAACTGTCGAACCCGGTTTCCACCGCGCCGTCGAAATCCGAGCCGAGCGAGACGTGATCTTCGCCCAGCAAGGCGACGGCGGCCTTGATGCTGGCGGCGACGCCCGCAGGGGTCGCATCGCAGGTCACATCGGCCCAGTAGCCGATGCCGACCACCCCGCCTTTCGCAACAATCGCCTGCATCAGATCGTCGGGGTAGTTGCGCTTGACCGGGCAGACCCCGTGAATGCCGGTATGCGACACGATCGGCCGGGTGCCCGGGATTGCCAGCACATCCCGCGCCATTTGCTCGGACGCATGGGCAAGGTCGATCACCATGTCGCGCGCGACCAGTTCGGCCACCACCTGACGCCCGAAATCGGTCAGCCCCCGGTCCTCGGCGCCATGCAGGCTGCCACCCAGTTCGTTGTCGAAGAAATGCGTCAATCCGACGAGCCGGAACCCGGCATCGTAAAGCCGCCCGAGATTGGCGATCTCGCCCGATAGCGCATGCGCGCCCTCGGCCCCCAGAATGCCGCCCACCGTTTGTGCCCCCGCCGCGCGCGCGGCCAGCAGATCGGCCAGATCGGATTTGCTGCGGATCACCCGCAACTGATCGGGCGCGCGCGCGGCGATGGCGTTCAGTCGTGCGGCCTGATCCAGCGCGCGTTCGGTCAGGTTGAACCATGTCTTCGGCGGGCGCAGTTCGGCGATCACCAGGGGCGTGATATTGTCGGCGGCATCGGCGGAGTTGTGGTCGTAATTCTGGCCCTTGGGGCTTTTGGTGACGGTGGTGAAGACCTGCACGGCCACATTGCCCGCCCGCAGGCGCGGCAGGTCGACATGGCCGCGCGGGCTGCGTTCGGTCAGGTCGCGGTCCCACAGCAGCGCGTCGGAATGCCAGTCGCCAACCACCAGCCCCGCATGCAGCGCCGCCGCCTCGGCCGAAACCGGCCAGGGGTCATGCGCCATCACACTGTTCTGCCCGTTCTCGACCACGCCGGGGGCGAAGGTGAAAAACCCCACAGCCCCCAAAGCGGCCACCCCCGCAATGCCCTTCAGCCAACCATATGCCATGAAAAAACCTCCCCGTTTGAGGGGAGGCTATCAGGGGTTTGGCCGCCCGCAAACCGGGCTGCGCGCTGCCGTGGCGTTAGTCTTCCAGCGCCTCCAGCTCGTCAATCAGCCCGGCGATCATGCTCAGCCCCTTGTCCCAGAACGCGGGGTCGGTGGCATCCAGCCCGAAGGGCGCCAGCAGATCCTTGTGATGCATCGAGCCGCCGGCACGGAGCATCGCGAAATACTTCTCTTCGAACCCGGGCAGGCCGTCGGCATAGGCGGCATAAAGCGCGTTCACCAGACCGTCGCCGAAGGCATAGGCATAGACGTAGAAGGGCGAGTGCACGAAATGCGGGATGTAGGACCAGAAGGTTTCGTATCCCGGCATGAACTCGAACACCGGCCCCAGGCTTTCGGCCTGCACCGACATCCACAGCGCGTTGATGTCGTCCGGCGTCAGCTCGCCCTGGGCGCGGGCGGCGTGCAGCTTGCATTCGAAATCGTAGAACGCGATCTGGCGCACGACCGTGTTGATCATGTCCTCGACCTTGCCCGCCAGCAGGGTCTTGCGCTCGGCCGGGGTCTTGGCGCCCTCCAGCAGCTTGCGGAAGGTCAGCATCTCGCCAAAGACCGAGGCGGTTTCGGCCAGCGTCAGCGGCGTTGACGCCAGCAGCTCGCCCTGATCCGCCGCCAGCACCTGATGCACGCCATGGCCCAGTTCATGCGCAAGGGTCATCACGTCGCGCGGCTTGCCCAGATAGTTCAGCAAGATATAGGGATGCACCGTGGTCACGGTCGGATGGGCAAAGGCCCCCGGGGCCTTGCCCGGCTTCACGCCCGCGTCGATCCAGCCCTTGTCAAAGAAGGGCGCGGCGATCTCGGCCATTTCCGGCGCGAAGGCGGCATAGGCCGACATCACCGTTTCGCGGGCCTCGTCCCATTGGATCGGACGTGGGGATTCGGCGGGCAGGGGGGCGTTGCGGTCCCACACCTGCAGCTTGTCCAGTCCCAGCCAGCGCGCCTTGAGCGCATAATAACGGTGCGAAAGCCGCGGGTAGGCAGCTACCACCGCATTGCGCAGTGCCTCGACCACCTCGGGTTCGACATCGTTGGCCAGATGGCGGCCGTATTGCGGCGTGGGCATCTTGCGCCAGCGGTCCTCGATTTCCTTTTCCTTGGCCAGCGTGTTGTGGACCCGGGCGAACAGCTTAATGTTTTCCCCGAAGACCCGCGCCAGCTCGCGCGCTGCCGCCTCGCGCTTGGCGCGGTCGTGATCCGACAAGAGTGTGGTGGTCGCTTCCAGGCTCAGCACCTCGCCCTGCACGGTGAATTCCAGCCCGGCGGTGGTTTCATCAAACAGCCGGTTCCACGCGGCGGCGCCGACAACCGACTGGTCGTGCAGGAATTTTTCCATCTCATCCGACAGCTGATGCGGTTTCATCGCGCGCATCCGGTCGAAGACGGGCTTGTAGCGCGCCACGGCCGGATCGGCGAAGACGGTCGCATAGGTGGCGTCCTCGATGCGGTTGAATTCCAGGCTGAAGAACACCAGCGGCGTGGTGAAGTTGGTGATCTTGTCCTGCGCGTCGGCCAGGAATTTGGCACAGCCGGCATCGGTGGTGTTCTGGTAATAGCGCAGGCCCGCATAGGACATGATCCGCCCGGCGGTGGTTTCGATCGCCTCGTAGCGCTGGATGCATTCGGCCATGGCCGCCGCGTCGAGCCCGGCCAGCTTGCCTTCGTAATCGGCCGCAAACTCCGCACAGGCGCGTTCGAGCCAGTCCATATCACGGGCAAATTCGGGGGCATCGGGTGCGGTGTACAGATCGCTCAGATCCCAGTCGGGCAGATCGCCGAAGGCCCCCGCGCTGGCATTGGCATCAAAAACGGGTGTCGGCAGGGTCAGGGTCATGGCGTCCTCGTGTTGCGTGTTGCCCAACAGATAGGGGGTGGCAGGGGGGCGGTGCAAGGCCCGGCACCCCCATCGGGCACCGGGGAACCGGGGCGTCCACACACCAGAACGGACGCTGGGTGATTAAAATATATGCATTGTTCTATTTTCAGGGCAATTTCTTGCGGCTGAACGGCGTTAACACTTCGGCGCCACTTTTCCTCTCTCGGGGCGCTGCCTAAGCTTGACCCAAGGCCGGAGGAATCAAGGCGAATGACCAACTTCTTCAATGAAATGTATGATGGCGGCAAAGTTCGCGAGCCCTATGCCCGGCTCGAGAACTGGACCCGCGCAATGCCCGCCGAATTGCGGCAAATGAAACAGGCCGAGGCCGAGGCGTTGTTCCGCCGCATCGGGATCACCTTCGCGGTCTACGGCGAAGGGGGCGACCCGGATCGCCTGATCCCGTTCGACATGTTCCCGCGCGTATTCACCCAGTTCGAATGGCGCAAGCTGGAGCGTGGCATCAAGCAACGCGCCCGTGCCCTGAATGCCTTTCTGCTGGATGTCTATGGCCGCGGCGAGATCGTGCGCGCGGGCAAGATCCCGGCACGTCTGGTCTATCAGAACGAGGCCTTTGAACGCGCGGTGACCGGCTTCACCCCGCCGCGCGGGATCTATAGCCATATCGTCGGCATTGACCTGGTGCGCACCGGACCGGACGAATTTTTCGTTCTGGAAGACAACTGCCGCACGCCCTCGGGCGTCAGCTACATGCTGGAAAACCGCGAGATCATGATGCGGATGTTCCCCGCGCTGTTCCGCGAAAACCGGATCGAGCCGGTCGATGGCTATGCTGATGCGCTGCGCCGCACGCTGGCCTCGGTCGCGCCCGCGAAATGCGACCGCGACCCGACGATCGCGATTCTGACGCCGGGGCATTTCAACTCGGCCTATTACGAACACAGCTTCCTGGCCGATCTGATGGGGGTCGAACTGGTCGAGGGCGCGGATCTGTTCGTCGAGGGCGGATTCGTCTGGATGCGTACGACCGAAGGGCCCAAGAAGCTCGACGTGATCTATCGGCGGATCGACGACAGTTTCCTCGACCCGCTGTGCTTCCGCCCCGACTCGATGCTGGGGGTGCCGGGTCTGATGGATGTCTACCGCTCTGGCGGGGTCACGATCACCTCGGCGCCGGGCGCGGGCGTGGCCGATGACAAGGCGATCTATACCTTCGTGCCCGACATGATCCGCTTCTATCTGGGCGAAGAGCCGCTTTTGCAGAACGTGCCGACCTGGCAATGCGGCAAGGAAGAGGACAAGAAATATGTTCTCTCGCATCTGCCCGAACTGGTGGTGAAAGAGGTCCACGGATCGGGCGGCTATGGCATGCTGGTGGGGCCGAAGGCGAGCAAGGACCAGATCGAGCATTTCCGTCTGAAGATCGAGGAAGACCCCGGCAATTACATCGCCCAGCCGACGCTGGCGCTGTCGACCACGCCGACCTTCGTCGAGGAAGGCATCGCGCCGCGTCACGTCGATCTGCGGCCCTATTGTCTGGTTGGCGAAAAGATCGAGCTGGTGCCGGGCGGTCTGACCCGCGTGGCGCTGACCGAAGGCTCGCTTGTGGTGAACTCGTCGCAGGGCGGCGGGGTCAAGGATACCTGGGTTCTGGCGGAGTGAACTGACATGCTGAGCCGGACGGCGGAAAACCTTTTCTGGATTGCACGTTACATCGAGCGTGCGGAAACCATGGCGCGGCTGCTGGAGGTGGGCGCGCGGATCGCGTTGATGCCCTCGGCCGGGCACGGATATCGCAGCGAATGGGAAAGCCTGCTGCAGGCCTCGGGCACGGCCGAGGGGTTTGCGGCGAAATACGGCGACCCGGTGCAGCGCAACATCGAAAGCTATCTGTTCTTTGACCGTGACAACCCCAGTTCGGTTGTCAGCTGCATCGAGCGGGCCCGCGAAAACGCGCGCATCGTGCGCACGGCAATGACCAGCCAGGTCTGGGACGCGCTGAACATGGCGTTTCAGGAAATGCGTCAGCTGGAACGGCAGGCGCGGTCAGAACTGGAGCTGACCGAGCTGACCGAATGGGTTAACCGGCAGGCGGCGATGGTGCGCGGGGCAATGGATGCGACGCTTCTGCGCAACGACGGCTATCACTTCCTCAACCTTGGCTTCGCCTTGGAGCGGGCGGACAACACCGCGCGGCTGATGGATGTGAAATATTATGTCCTGCTGCCGCGGCTGGATTTTGTGGGTTCCGGGCTTGATAACTACCAGTGGCAGACGCTGCTGCGCGCGCTTTCGGCGCATCGCGCCTTCCATTGGGCCTATGGCGGCGAAATCACGGCTGCAAAAATCGCACATTTCCTGATCCTGAACCGGCAAAGTCCGCGGTCGCTGATCACCGCCACGGAAACCGCTATGGAACATCTGGACCAGCTGGCGCGCGATTACCACAAATCGGGTCCGGCGCAGATGCGGGCGCGCGCGGTGCTGGGCGAGTTGTCTGAAACCCGGATCGAGGACATTTTCGAAGAGGGGCTGCATGAATTCCTGACCCGGTTCATCCGCGAGATCAGCGAATTGACCGAAATGGTGCAGCACGCCTATCTGAGCGGAGAAGCGCGATGATCCTGACGGTCAATCACGTCACCACCTACCAATATGACGCGCCGATGCGGTCCGCGGTGCAGTCGCTGCGGCTGTTCCCCTCGCGGTTCGACGGGCAGCGCATCATCAACTGGGATGTCGCGGTCGACGGCGGCGTCAAAGGCGGCAGTTTTCGGGACGGTGCCGGAGACCGTGTCGAAGGCTGGTCGCTGCGCGGTCCGGTGTCCGAGGTGACGGTCGTCGTGACCGGGCAGGTCGAAACCACTGATATGGCGGGTGTCCTGCGTGGGCATCGCGAAACCGTCTCGCCCTTCGCCTATCTGCGCGAAACCACCGCAACCTGGATCGACGATGGCCTGGAGACGCTGGCGCAAGAGGCGGTTTCGGGGGCCGAAGACGGGTTGGACCGCGCGCATCGCTTGTCCCGCGCCGTGGCCGAGGCGATCGCCTACAAGCCAGGCGTGACCCATGCCCATACCACCGCCGCCGAGGCGCTGGCCCTGGGCGAAGGGGTCTGCCAGGATCATGCCCATGCGCTGATCGCCTGCGCCCGCGCGGTGGAACTGCCGGCGCGCTATGTTTCGGGCTATCTGTTCGCGCGCGATGATGGCGAGCCGCACGAGGCCGCCCATGCCTGGGCCGAAATCTGGGTGCAGGGGATCGGCTGGATCGGGTTTGACGCGGCCAATCAGTGCTGCCCGGACGGGCGCTATATCCGGCTGGGATCGGGCTTCGATGCCCGCGACGCGGCGCCGATCAAGGGCATCGCGCTTGGCACGGGCGAAGAGAGCCTCGATGTCACAGTTGCCCTCGAGTCGGTGCAGCAATAATCTCGCCGTAACGCGCGAATCCCGGGGGATCGGATGACCTATTGTGTGGGCCTGCTGCTGGATGCAGGCATGGTTTTGTTGAGCGATACCCGCACCAACGCCGGGGTCGACAATATTGCGATCTATCGCAAGATGTTCGTTTTCGAAGAACCGGGCGAACGGGTGGTGACAATTCTGACCGCCGGGTCGCTTTCGGTGACTCAAACCACCATGGCACGCCTGCGCGAGGCGGTGGACGACCCCGACGCCACGCCGTCGGATTCGATCATGCTGGCGCCGACGATGTTGAAGGTGGCGGAAATCGTCGGTGACACGCTGGCTTCGGTGCGGCAGGACATCGACGCGCGGATGGAGGCATCGAAGGTCTCGACCTCGGCCTCGATGATCGTTGCGGGGCAGCGCAAGGGCGGCGCGATGCGGATGTTCCTGATCTATCCCGAAGGCAATTTCATCGAGGCGACCGAGGACACGCCTTTCCTGCAGATCGGCGAGCATAAATACGGCAAGCCGATCCTGGACCGGGTGGTCCGGCCGGATACTTCGCTGGAAGACGCGCAAAAGGCGGTGCTGCTGTCGATGGATTCGACCCTGCGTTCGAACCTGTCGGTGGGGATGCCGCTGGATCTGGCCGTGATCGAGAAGGACGACTGCAAGGTGACGATGCGGCGCCGGATCGAGAAGGAAGACGCGCAGTTTGCGCGCATGTCGCACGCCTGGTCCGAAGCCTTGCGCGACGGGTTCACCAGGATCGCACTGTAAGCGCGTTTAGCCGAGGTTGGCGTCGAACAGGGCCGCGCAGGCGTCGTAGAAATGCGCGCGGGTGGCCGCGGTTTCCATCATCACCTCGTGTTGGGCGCTCGCGATCCGGTCGAGCCGGGCCTTGGGCCAGCGTGCGATCTGACGCTCCACCGCGGGGATGTCGACGATCCGCTCCAACCCGCCGAGCGCGGTATAGCAGGGCAGATCGGGGGCCGGCAGGGCGGCCAGCGCCGCGCATTCCAGAATGCCTTCGGTCACCCAACGCAGCGAGGGGCCCGACAGCATCAGCGCGGGGGCCTGTGCCAGTTGATCGACCATGAAGGCCCACATGCCGGGATCCGTGGTCAGCTTGTTGTCCAAAAACGGATCGCGGAACACATAGGTCTGCGGGCCGGTGCCGGGGGCATAGCGCAGGGCGAAGGCGGTGTTGTTCAACGCGCGGGCGATATGCGCGCCGAAGGGATGCACAAGGGCGGGCAGGCCGATGCCCCACATCGGTGCAGAAAAGGCGCAGGCCGCGAACGGGTGTGCGCCCATCAGCGCCCGCAGGCCGATGGCGCCGCCCATCGAATGGCCCAGGATGAACCATGGGCGGGGCAGCTCCAGCGCCTCTGCCGCCTGACAAACAGCAGCCATATCAAGCTGATAGTCGGTGAAGTTGACAACATGCCCCTTGACGGGATCGTCCAGCAGGCGGTCGGCCAGCCCTTGCCCGCGCCAGTCCGCCGCCAGCATGGCATAGCCCCGCTGCGCCAGATCGGCGGCGGCGGGGCCGTATTTTTCAATATATTCGGTGCGCCCGGGCAGCAGAAAGACCGTGCCTTTCGCGCCCGCCGGGCCCGGCCAGACGCCCAGCCGGAGCCGCACACCATCCGCCGCCGTCAGCCAGAACGCGCGCCCCCCTTCGGGGCCGCGCGCGATGTCGGCATGCAGCGGCGCAGGTTGCATCACGACAGTGCCGAACCCAGTTGCATCGCCAGCCCCATCGAGCCGTCGATCTTCAGCTTGCCGGTCATGAAGGCCATGGTCGGGTTCACATCGCCCGACAGGATGCCCTTGAACGTGTCGACATCGGCGATCAGCGTCACGTCGGCCTCGTCATCGCCCGCGCGCACGCCGTCGGCGTCGATCACGATGGCGCCTTCGTCCTTGATGACGAATTTTGCGGTCGACGAAAACCCGTCGGGCAGTTTGGCCGCAAGCGCGGCCACGGCCGCCTCGATGATGTCGCTCATGAATTCCTCCGATTGTGATGGCCGGGGCTCTCGCTTTCTCCGGCACTTTGGTTACAGTTTAGTTATGCGCGGGGCCATGACCATAAACAAATATATCGTAGCGGCACTTTCCGCCCTGATTTTGGGCGTTTCGTCGGTGCATGCGGAAACCGCGGGGCTGGAGCGGTATTTCGACGAACTCGCCGATCCCGATTATGCCGGATGGGAGCGCGCGCAGGCGGATATCGAGCGCGCGTGGTCGCGCTCGGGCTCGGCGGCGATGGATCTGCTGTTGCAGCGGGGCGAGACGGCGCTGGATGAGGGCGATACAGACGCCGCGATCGAACATCTGACCGCGCTGACCGATCACGCCCCCGATTTTCCCGAAGGCTGGAACGCGCGCGCCAGTGCCTGGTTCATGGCGGGCGCCTTCGGGCCTGCGCTTGATGACATTGCGCATACGCTGGCGCTGGAGCCGCGGCACTGGGGCGCGTTGGCGGGTCTGGGGATGATTCTGGAGGAAATGGGCCAGGAGGAAAAGGCCTTGGCGGCCTTTCGTGCCTCTTTCGCCTTGAACCCGCATCAGCAGGATGTGAAAGACGCGATCGGCAGGCTGGAAAAGGCGCTTGCGGGCGTGGCCCTGTAACGGCGGCGCGGTAAGCGGGTAGGATGATGTCAGGGCAGATCACGGCCATGCTGGGGCCGACCAATACCGGCAAGACCCATTACGCGATCGAGCGGATGCTGGCGCATCGCACCGGGGTGATCGGCCTGCCGCTGCGTCTGCTGGCGCGCGAGGTCTATGACCGGATCGTGCGGGCGCGCGGCCCGTCCTGCGTGGCGCTGGTGACGGGCGAGGAACGCATTGTCCCGGAACGGACGCAATACTGGGTCTGCACGACCGAGGCGATGCCCGAGGGAATCGGCGCCGATTTCGTGGCGCTCGATGAAATCCAGCTATGTGCCGACCCCGAGCGCGGCCATGTCTTCACCGACCGGCTGCTGCATGCGCGCGGCCTGCACGAGACGCTGTTCCTGGGATCGGAAACGATGAAGGGCGCGATTGCGGCGCTGGTGCCGAAGGTGCAGTTCACCCGGCGCGAGCGGTTTTCGGAATTGAAGTGGGCAGGTTCGAAAAAGACAAGCCGGATGCCCGCACGCAGCGCAATCGTCGGGTTTTCGGTTGATAATGTCTATGCCATTGCTGAACTGCTGCGCCGTCAGAAGGGCGGATCGGCGGTCGTGATGGGCGCGCTGAGCCCGCGCACGCGCAATGCGCAGGTCGAGATGTATCAAAATGGCGATGTCGATTATCTGGTCGCCACCGATGCGATCGGCATGGGGCTGAACCTCGATATCGAGCATGTCGCGTTTTCCGCGACCTCCAAATTCGACGGGCGCCGGATGCGGCCGCTGTTCCCGCACGAGCTGGGCCAGATCGCCGGGCGGGCGGGGCGGCATACGATGGACGGCACCTTCGGCGTGACCGGCGAGGCCAGCCCGCTGCCGCCCGAGGTGATCGACGCGGTGGAAAACCACCGCTTCGCGCCGATCCAGCGGCTGCAATGGCGCAATCCGCGTCTGGAATTCGGCACCACGGCGCGGCTGATCCAAAGCCTGGAAGAAAGCCCGCGCGACGAATGGCTGACCCGCGGGCGCGATGCGGACGACCTGATCGCGCTGAAAACCCTGTCGGAATTCCCCGAGGTGACCGACCGTGTCACGCACCCCTCGGACGTACGGCTGTTGTGGGATGTCTGCCGGATTCCCGATTTCCGCTCGATTTCGCAGACCGAACATGCGACCCTGCTGGCGCGGATTTTCGGCTTTCTGCAATCGGGCAAGGGGGTGCCGTCGGACTGGCTGGCGGGGCAGATCGCGCGCATCGACAAGGTGCAGGGCGATATCGACGCGCTGTCCAAGCGATTGGCGTTTATCCGCACATGGACCTATGTTGCCCAACGCAAAGGCTGGGTTGACGACGAAAGTCATTGGCGTGCCGAGACGCGCGCTGTAGAAGACCGCCTGTCAGATGCGTTGCATG
The DNA here is from genome assembly GCF_029222945.1 of Paenirhodobacter sp. CAU 1674. NCBI lineage: Bacteria > Pseudomonadati > Pseudomonadota > Alphaproteobacteria > Rhodobacterales > Paenirhodobacter > Paenirhodobacter sp. CAU 1674. The sequence goes on from NZ_JARHUH010000007.1 coordinate 170,607, forward strand.
GCGCGCTGACCCAACGATTTGTGGACCGGCGCACCAGTGTTCTGCTGCGGCGGCTCAAGCAGAAGGAGACCCTCGTGGCCGAGGTGAACGACAAGGGCGAAGTGATGGTCGAAGGCGAATTCGCCGGCCGTCTGGACGGGTTCCGTTTCAAGCAGGATGCGACCAGCTCGCCCGATGAGGCGAAGATGCTGGCACGCGCCGCCTACGAGGCGCTGCGCCCCGAGTTCAGCCTGCGGGCGGACCGGTTCTATAACGCGCCCGATACCGAGATGGACTTCACCGAGCAGGGCGGTCTGATGTGGGGCACGGTGGCCGTCGGCAAGCTGGTCAAGGGCCCCGAGGCGCTGCGCCCGACGGTCGAGGCATTTGTCGACGAAGAGGCGGGCGCTGACGTGGCCGAGAAGGTCAAGCGCCGCCTGCAGCATTTCATCGACCGCAAGATCGCGACCCTGTTCGAACCGCTTCTGGCGATGAGCCGGGACGAGGCGCTGACCGGGCTGGCGCGCGGCTTTGCCTTCCGTCTGGTCGAGGCGATGGGCATCGTTCCGCGCGAAGGCGTGGCCGCCGAGGTCAAGGAACTGGATCAGGAGGCCCGCGGCGCGCTGCGCAAGCATGGCGTGCGCTTCGGTCAATACACGATCTTCCAGCAGGCGCTGCTGAAGCCCGCGCCGACCCGGCTGCGGCTGGTGCTGGCCTCGCTGTGGGACGGGTTGCAGGAGTTCCCCGAAAGCCCGCCGCCCGGCCTGGTGACGATCCCGAACGTGGCCGAGATCGAGGCTTCGGCCTATACCCGCTCGGGCTATCGTCAGGCGGGCGCGCGTGCGATTCGCATCGACATGCTGGAACGTCTGGCCGACATCCTGCGCGGTCAGGACAGCCGCGGCGGGTTCGAGGCGAACCCCGACATGCTGTCGATCACCGGCATGACGCTGGAGCAATTCGCCGATCTGATGGAAGGTCTGGGCTACAAGGCCGAGAAGGGCGAGCGCGAGAAAGCCCGCGTGGCGCCGGTGCCGCAAGCCCCGGTCGAGGGCGCCGAGAACCCGATCCCGGAAGAGGCCTCGCCGATTGCGGCGGCCGAAGCCGAGGCTGAGGCGGCCGCCCCCGAGATGGAAGTGTTCTACACCTTCACCTGGGCGCCGCGTCCGCGCGCGCCGCGCGGGGATCGTGGCGCAGAGCGTGCCGAACGTGGCCCGCGTCGTGACGGTGCCGAAGGCGGCAAGCGTCGCGAGGGCGGTGAAGGCAAGCCGCGTGGCGACCGCAAGGACACCAAGTTCGGCGGCAAGCCGAAGGGCAAGGGCGGCAAGCCGGGCGGCAAACCCGATGGCCAGCGCCAGTTCGAGGCCCGCCCGCCCAAGAAGGACAAGCCGATCGACCCGGACAACCCCTTCGCCGCGGCGCTGATGGGCTTCAAGAGCAAGTCCTGATGTGACCGAGGCGGAGCGGCTCCGCATCGACAAATGGCTCTGGCACGCGCGCTTTTGCAAGACGCGCGGGCTGGCGGTCGATCTGGTGCAGGGCGGCAAGCTGCGGGTGAACGGGCAGAAGGTGCTCAAACCCGGGCGCGCGGTGGGCCCGGGGGATGTGCTGACGCTGGCCTTCGGTGGCCAGGTCCGGGTGCTGCGGGTGCTGGCCTGCGGCACGCGCCGCGGTCCGGCGGTCGAAGCCGCGTTGCTGTATCACCTGCTGGAAGAAACAGGCGTTCGCGCAACCGGCGCTGCGGCAGAACAGCCGTAACGCGGGCAGGCCAGATCGCCGCAGTCGGGCCTTTGTGCACGCTCTTCTCTTGATTGATGGGCCGCCGCCCGCTAGGTATCGCGAAAATCCAAACGTCCGGGGTTCGTCCATGACCTATGTCGTCACCGATAACTGCATCGCCTGCAAATACACCGACTGCGTCGAAGTCTGCCCGGTCGACTGTTTCTACGAGGGCGAGAATACGCTGGTGATCCACCCCGACGAATGCATCGACTGCGGCGTGTGCGAACCCGAATGCCCCGCCGATGCGATCCGCCCCGATACCGAACCGGGCATGGAATCCTGGGTCGAGATGAACCGCAAATATGCCGAGATCTGGCCGGTTATCACGCAGAAGAAAGACCCGCTGCCCGACCACGAGAAATACGACGGCGAGACCGGCAAGCTCGAGAAATACTTCAGCCCAAATCCCGGCACGGGCGACTGATTCTCAAACTGCCACATGATTTTGCGCGAATCGCCCGGCTTCGGGCGATTTGTCGTTTCGGGCGGTGGTAAAACCTGCTCTCGCAGCCCCCCGATTTTGACGTAAGGCCTTGTTTTCCCGCGTTCACGGGCTTGTGGCAGTGCGTCGCGCTTTAAAATGCCCGGATTTTATGCTACATTCCTGTGACAAAGGATCTCGACCCTAAACCTCGCGCAGCACTGCTCGGTTGCGGAGGGCGCTTCAGTGATCGTCAACACCTTAACGGCGCGAAGGCGGCCGGGGGTGTTTTATGCTCTCTGAACTATGGGCAAGCAAGTGCGGCTGCAAGGAAGCAACTGAATGACCAAGACCAAAAAGACCGAGTTTCGCCCGGATGATTTCGTTGTGTATCCCGCTCATGGCGTCGGCAAGATCATCTCGATCGAAGAACAGGAAATCGCCGGGCTGCGGCTGGAACTGTTCGTGATCTCGTTCGAAAAGGACAAGATGACCCTGCGTGTGCCCACCAACAAGGCCACCGATTTCGGCATGCGCGGGCTCAGCTCGCCCGATATCGTCAGCAAGGCGCTCGATACGCTGCGCGGCAAGGCCAAGGTCAAGCGCGCGATGTGGTCGCGCCGGGCCCAGGAATACGAACAGAAGATCAATTCGGGCGACCTGCTGTCGATTGCCGAGGTGGTGCGCGACCTGCACCGCAGCGACGATCAGCGCGAGCAGTCCTATTCCGAGCGTCAGCTTTACGAAGCGGCGCTGGAGCGTCTGACCCGCGAAGTCGCCGCCGTGTCGGGCACCGACGAGGCCGGGGCGGCCAAGCGCGTTGACGACGTTCTGGTCGGCCGCGCGGCCTGACAGGCACGCAGAACAGTTTGCCGAAACGCGGGCCTTCGGGTCCGCGTTTTGCATTTGTCCCGGGGGTCAGCTGTCCGCGATCGGCGCGCTCTCTTTGCCCGAGGGTTTTTCCGGCTTCTCGGCGCGCGCGGCGAACCGTGCCATCATCGCGGTTTCCAGTTCGGCGTTCAGGTTGCGGATGCGCTCGATATATTCGGGGTTCTGTTCGACCGGCACACCCGGTTTCCAGACCCGTGCCAGATCGCGTACCGCAGCGCGGTCGAGTTTGAAGAACAGCTTTTCCAGTTCGGCCGCCTCGAATTCGTTCAGCCCCACGTTTTCCAGCACATAGCGCCCCGCCCGCAGCGAGGAATCGAACATCTCGCGCACGATGTCATCGGCGCCCGCGCGATACAGTTCAAACACATGAATCCGGTCGCGGGCGCGGGCGATGATGTGCAGATCGGGGCGCAGCCGGCGCGCATAGGCCACCAGTCGCGTGATCGAGGCCTTGTCGTCCAGACAGACCACCAGAACCTGCGCCTTGGCAATCCCGGCCGCGGCCAGCAGGTCGGGGCGCGTCGGGTCCCCGAAATAGCCCTTGAAACCGAAGGTGCGCATCAGCTGGATCGTCTTGAGGTCGGCATCCAGAACCGTGGTCTTGAACCCTGACATCGTGACCAGCCGGTTCACCACCTGTCCGAAACGGCCCACGCCGGCGATGATGATCGGTTCCTGTTCCTCAATCGCGTCGGCATCGGGGGCGTCCTCGTCGCCGCGCGCCAGTTTCGCCAGCAGATCCTGCAGAATGAACATCAGCGGCGTAATCAGCATCGACAGCGCGATGACCAGCAGCACCTTTTCGGCCAGGGCGGCGGGGAAAATCCGCTGGCTGACCGCGAAGGACACCAGCACGAAGCCGAATTCGCCAGCCTGCGCCAGGCCCAGTGTGAACAGCCAGCGATCCTTGCCGCGAATGCGGAACAGCCGGGCCAGTCCGAACAGGATGCCCGCCTTCAACCCGACCAGCAGCAGGACCAGACCCATCACCTGAAACGGCGCTTCGAAGAACACCGCGAAGTTGATGCCAATGCCCACGGTGATGAAGAACAACCCCATCAGCAGGCCCTTGAAGGGCTCGATATCGCTTTCCAGCTCGTGCTTGAATTCGCTGTCGGCCAGAACGACGCCCGCAAGGAAGGTGCCAAGCGCGGGCGACAGCCCCACCAGGTTCATCAGCGAGGCGATCCCCACCACGATCATCAGCGCCATCGCGGTGTTGATCTCGCGCAGCCGCGCGGCGTGGACGAAGCGGAACAGCGGGCGCACCAGATAGTGACCGGCAATCACGGTGAAGGCCACGGCCGCAAGCGTCAGCAGCGTAACCCCCCAGCCCGGCAGGGTGTTGATGAAATGCGCCACCGCATGATCGGGCGTCGTTTCGGCCTTGGCCAGCGCCCGTGCGCCCGGCAGCGCCAGAAGCGGCATCAGCGCGAGCATCGGGATCACCGCGATATCCTGCGTCAGCAGCACCGAAAACGCCGAACGCCCGCCTGCCGTCTGCATCAGCCGTTTCTCGTTCAGCGTCTGCAGCACGATCGCGGTCGAGGACAGCGAAAACACCATCCCGAGTGCAAGCGCGGTCTGCAAGTTCATCTTCAGCGACAGGGATACCAGCGTCACCGCCGCCATCGTCAGCACCACCTGCAACCCGCCCAGCCCGATCAGCTTGTCGCGCATCGCCCAGAGCGCGCGCGGCTCCAGCTCCAGCCCGATCAGGAACAGCATCATCACCACGCCGAATTCCGCGAAATGCTGCAGGTCGGTCATTTCCGCGCCCGACAGCCCGGTCACCGGCCCGATCAGGATGCCCGCGATCAGATAGCCCAGAACCGAACCCAACCCCGCGCGCGTTGCCAGCGGAACGGCCATGACCATGGCGATCAGATACAGTGTGGCTTGCAGCAAAAAGCCTTCCATCGGCGGCGGACTCCGGTTCGGTCGTCCCGGGGAGGGGCGCGACCGTGGGCGAGGGGAAAGGGATGATCGGCTCCAGCCTAGAGCATGAGCCCCCGCACGCAAGGCAAAAAACCCAACGTTGCAGCGATGTTACCTTTGTTGATCGGGGCGGTCGGGGGCGTGGCTCAGCTGCCTTTCAGCAGCTTGAGCGTATAGCTGCGAGAGCCTTTCTGATAGGTCAGCTGGCTTTCGCCGATCGCTGTGACCTTGCCGCCATCCAGACGGTCCCCGACCGAGACCTTGATGAATTTGCCATTCGGCATGCGGATCAGGGCGCGGCGGCTTTTCGAGGCGCCATAAAGCCCGATCAGGTTCATCTCGCCCAACTGAATGACATTCTTCTGCGTGGCCTGTTTGGCGACCGAGGCCGATGTCGGCAGTTTCGGTGCGGCATGGGTGGGCTCGGGTTCGTCGATTTCTTCCGGGGCGGCAGCGGGGGCCTTGGCGGCGGCTTTGGGCACTGGCGCGGCGGCGGCGGCCACCGGGGTTGGCACCGGCTCTGCCGCGATGGCGGCGGCCAGGGCACGCTCGACCGAGGCCTTGAAGCTGCTGGGTTTGCTGGACGGCCGGCGCGAGACCGCCACGGCGGCGGCCGTGGCCCCCGCAAACGGATCGGCGGCTGCGGCCTGCGCTGCGGCTGCCGCAGCGCTGTCTGCCTCGGCCCGCGCGGCGGCGGCGCGAATGATCGCCTCGGGGCGGGTGCGCGGTTTCTTCGCGGCCAGCCGGGCCAGTTCGGCCGGGCTCAACTGGGGCGCCAGGGCGGCGCCGTCATCAATTGCCGCAGGTGTGGTGGCATCTTCGATGGCTGGCGCTGGCTGGTTTTCCAGGGCAGCGGCTGCGGCTGCGGCTGCGGCGATGGCGGCCGGGCGGGTCTTGGGTTTAAACCCCTTCAACGCCGGGTCGGCATAGGGCGCAGGCTCCGCCGCTGGCTCCGCTCCGGTGGCAGGGGCACTTGCAGGGGCTGGCGAGCTGGCCGGAGCGGCCGCGGCCGCCGCTGCAATCACACCTTCAGGGCGCGCGGCGGGCACCCGTTCGGGGCGCCCTGCGAACAGCATGAAATCGCCGGGCATCAGCACGCCCTGCGGCGTCGGCTGGATCTCGCCCTCGGGGCTGATCCGCGCCAGTTGATCGAACGGCGGCGGTGCACTGGGGGCGGTGGGCTGCGTGTCGGTCAGGCTTTCGGCGGGCGGCAGGCCGGTCTGGGCTGTTGCGGACAGCTGCGGATCGGCGCTCGACAGCGCGGCCAGTGCCATTGCCGTCTCGGCCGCACTGTCGGTTGCCTGCGGCGCGGCGTCTTCGGTGGCCGGTTGCGTGGTGTCGGTCGTCTGCGGTGCATTGGCGGCAGAGGCTGCGGCCAGCGTCGAATCGACAGCCGGCAGGGCGGTTTCCGTCGCCGGTTCATTGGCCGCGGTTGCCACAAGGGCTGGCGCCGGTTCCGCCGTCGCTTCGGGCGCGGTCTCGGCCAGATCAACGCTTTCCGGCGGCGTGGCCACCTGCTGCGGATCGGCCGTGCCGGTCAGGCCAGCGCTCTGCACATCGTTTTCCGCTGTATTCTGATCGCCAAGGAAGCTCGACCACAGCGCCACGATCACGATGAACAGCACCAGACCGCCCGTCAGCTTGGCGCCCAGATAGCGCGGCTTGCCCCCGACTTTCGGCATGCGCCGCGCGCCGAACACTGTCTTGTCGGTGTCCATCGCACTGGCGGGCACAGTTGCTTGCGGCGTGCCGGTCGCTGCACTATCGGCGCCCAGCCCGAGACGCGCGCCCAAACTTTTGTGTGCGGGATCTTTCGGCGCGTTTGCGCGTGTCTTGCGCGCCGCCAGCCCCCGCGCAAGCGCCTTGCTGGCACTGCCGCTCAGCGCTGCCGTGCCACGGGCCGCGCGGTCCAGACCTGCCCGCGCTGCACGGCCGATTTTCCTGGCTTTCTGTTCGATCCCGGCCTCGGGGGGCGGGTCGGGCAGCGCCAGACCCGGCGCGGTGATCCCTGTCGCCCCGGACGCCGCAAGGCGAGATTTCCGCTCGGGCGCGGCAACAGGTGTGATGCGGCCAACGCCGCCCAGCCGCGGGGCCGTTGCCGGAGTTTCCGTGGTATCGGGCACGGCCAGCAAGTCGCGATTGCGCCGCGACTGGAAGGCGGCGATCCCGGTGTCCGGGGTCACCGGGTCTGGCGATGGCGAAGCCGGCTGGCCTGCATCCGCATCGGCGTTGGTCGCGGGCGTCTGTGCCGCGGGCTCAAGCCAGGCCCAGTCGTTTTCTTCCTTTGCGGTGGCCTCGGCGTCGGGGGCTTCCGCCTCCTGGGGCGGAACATCCTGCACCGGGGCGGCATCGAAAGCGGGGTCCAGAGGCGCGTTCAGCGCCAGATCCAGATCCAGTAGCGCCTCGGGGTCGCTCAACTCGCCGCCAAGCGTTTCAAGGGCGATCCCGTCGCCCTGTGTCGCGGGTGCCGCCGCTGCAAACGCGTCTCCCGCTTCGGGGATCGGCGTGAAAGGCGCCTCCGGCGGTGGCAGATCCGCGGGGCTGTCGTCGAAGGGCTGCTCCTCGAAGGGCGCCTCATCGGGCAACTCCACGGGCGCGTCGGCGGGCGGCAGTTCATCGGGGGCTTCGGGTTCGGGCAAGTCGTGCGGTCGCTCCGGCTGCCCGGGTGCGGGCAGGTCCGGCTCGGGCAGGTCGGGCCCGGGCTCCGGCAGATCGGGTTCGGCCGGTTCCGGCTCTGCGGGCGGAACTTCTTGCGGTGCGGGTTCGGGGGCCGGTTCGGGCTGCTCGGGGGGCGCCTCGCCGGGGGCCTCAGGGGGCAGTTCCACGGGGGCGGGAACAGGGGTCTCGGTGGGCGGTGCGGGGGGCAGATCGGGGGCCGCGGCTGCCAGGGGCATCGCCGCAGAAGATATCCGCACCGGGTCCTGATCGCGATCGAGCCGCGCGCCTTCGGGCAGATGCGCGCTCGCCACGCTGGTCATGCCGAAATAGGGCTCGCCTGCGAATTGCCCGGGGGCGGGCATCGCCACGAAAGAGACCGGGCCGAAGCCGTGGGTCTCGGCAAAAGCCTCTGCCTCGGCCAGCGTCTCGCGCGCGACCACGGCGACGTGCACCACCTCGCCATGGCCGGACCAGTCAAATACCAGATCGGCCACACTATAGGGCGTCATCCCCTCCAGCGCGGCGGTGATCTGGCGCCGTCGTTGCGCGGCGCGCGGCCCGGGGGCGGTGATCTCGGTATAAAGGATCTGCGAGGCCGGGATGATCAGCTTGCTGCTGACCCCCTGTGGCGCCAGATCCTGCGCCGTGCGGTGCAGCGCGGCCAGCGCCTCGGTCAGATCGGGGGCGTCCAGCGCGACGGAACCAAGCTCGAACCAGGTGTTGCCCGCGCGGTGCAACAAACCGATGCCGTCATGCGAAAGATTGAGGGCGAAGCTTGGTTTCATTCCGGGGCTCTAGGATTGGGGCGCGGCCTGCCGCAAACCGGCGCGTCTGATCGTCAACCTTGGTAAAGCAGATTTCCGCGCATGAAAAGGCGCCCACCGGAATGTGTTGGCCGCAGCGGCAGGTTTTCGCAAGGCCTGGCTGGCATCGCCGTGCAGAAAGGGGCCCGAAGGCCCCTTGTGCAGCGGTTGTCAGGGCGGTGTGTCCGGCTCAGGCCGTGGCGGCACGCAGCGCCTGGTCCAGATCCGCGATCAGGTCGGCGGCATCCTCGATCCCGATCGACAGGCGCACCACATTGGGCGCGGCGCCTGCGGCGATCTGCTGCGCTTCGGTCAGCTGGCGGTGCGTGGTCGAGGCCGAATGGATGATGAGCGAGCGCGCATCGCCAAGGTTCGCGACATGGCTGAACAGTTTCAGGTTGTTCACCAGCTTCACGCAGGCCTCATAGCCGCCCTTCACGGCCACGGTGAACAGCGCGCCCGCGCCCTTCGGGCAGATCTTGGCTGCGCGGTCGTGCCAGGGCGAGCTTTCCAGCCCGGCATAGGTCACGAATTCGATCCGCGGATCGGCCTCCAGCCATTGTGCCACCGCCTTGGCATTGGCGACATGCTTGTCCATCCGCAGGCTCAGCGTCTCGATCCCCATCAGCGTGTAATGCGCGCCCTGCGGGTTCATCGTCATGCCCAGATCGCGCAGCCCCACGGCGATCGAATGGAAGGTGAAGGCCATCGGGCCCAGGGCTTCGTGGAATTTCAGCCCGTGATAGGCGGGTTCCGGGGCGCTCAGGCTCGGGAACTTGTCGCTGGCCGACCAGTCGAACTTGCCGCTGTCCACCACCACGCCGCCGGTGACGGTGCCGTTGCCGGTCAGGTATTTCGTTGCCGAATGCACCACCAGCGTCGCGCCATGTTCGATCGGGCGGCACAGATAGGGCGAGGCCAGCGTGTTGTCGACGATCAGCGGCACGCCCGCCTTGTCGGCGACTTTCGCAATCGCGTCCAGATCGGTGACATAGCCGCCCGGGTTCGAGATCGACTCGCAGAAGATCGCGCGGGTGTTGCCGTCGATCGCCGCTTCGACCGCCGCCAGATCGTCGAAATCGACGAAAGTGCAGCCCCAGCCAAAGCGTTTGATGGTCTGACCGAATTGCGTGATCGTGCCACCGTAAAGCCGGGTCGAGGCGACGATGTTCAGCCCCGGCCCCATCAGCGGGAACAGCGCCATGATCTGCGCCGCATGGCCGGACGAGCAGCACACCGCCCCCGCGCCACCTTCCAGCGCCGCGACCCGGTTGGCCAGCGCCGCCACCGTCGGGTTGGTCAGGCGTGAATAGATGTAGCCGACCTCTTGCAGGTTGAACAGCCGCGCTGCGTGATCGGCGTCTTTGAAGACATAGGCCGTCGTCTGATAGATCGGCACCTGCCGCGCGCCGGTCGCGGGATCGGGCTCGGCGCCCGCGTGAATTTGCAGCGTTTCAAAGGAATAGTCGGACATGTGCATCTCCCGCAAAGCAATCGCGCGCACCCTATCTGCCGCCCCGGCGCCCTTCAAACACATTCGCCTTCGCTAATATGCAAACCGGGCTTTCGGCTTCTTCTTGGAAAAAATACTCAGGCCCCGCCGGCAACCACGGGCGCGCCGGCCGCATGTTCAGCGCAGCCACAGCCCCGCGCGCTTGATCGCGTTGCGCAGCACATGTTCACGTTTGGGCAGGTCGTTGCGATCGAACATCGCGCGCAGCTTCGCACCCTTGCCCTGATAGATCAGCCGCTTGGCGGGATCGTATCCCTTCAGCACCTTCTTCACCACATTGGGGGCGGCGACCTGTTCGACCATCGCCACTGCGGCATCCGATTCGCGCGCATACAGCAGCGGCAGCGCGCGGTAATGGCAACTGACCGCCCCATCGAGCCCATCCAGCCCGGGCCCCGGACGACCGCCGCCGAAGCTGTGGATGACCAGCGGCAGCGCCACCTGATCGAGCCAGGGATCAAGCGACTGGCTGGCCAGTTCATCGGGCGTGTCCCAGCGGATCGAATGGGCGTAATGCATGAACCGCTTGCCGAAGGCCTGCGCATCGGCGCCGTAAAACCAGCCTGCATTGAAATACAGATAGCGCTGCCAGTATTCGTCGAACTGCGATTTATCGAGCGAGCTGTCGAAATCGAGCCCGAACCGATCGTAAAGCGACTTCCAGATCGCCGTGTAACCCGGCCCATAAAGCGGCGGCTCCGGCCAGGTGCCCTCGCGCCGCATCGAAGCCGAAGGCCGTTTGAAATCGAATTTCACATCCGACAGCGGCCCGGTGAACACCGTGTCCGTGTCGAAAAACACGAAGGGCTCGGCGGGCAGGGCGGTCATCGCCTCGATCTTGTTGCCGTAGGGGTAGGACTGGCCGAAGTGCCTGTTCTCGAAGGGCACGATTTCGGCGCCGGCATCTTCCAGCAGGGCACGCACCGGGTCGGAAATCCGGGTCGGCGCGGTCCAGCGGGCGCCGCTGGGTTCGGCCACAATCAGGCGGCCCTTGAATTCGGGATTCATCGCGCGAAACGAGCGGGTAAACAGGATGGCCTCGTATTCCAGCCGTCCGCTCTGGGCGACGCAGAAGACATTGAACACCTGTTGCTTCTTCTTGCCCGCCATACGCACACGCCCTTCCGATTTGGCGCCAGTATAGCGGCTAATCCGGCAGGCAAAAGGGCGGCTTTGCTGCGTTGCAACGCAACGGTGCAAGCCTTGCGGCTTGCAGAAAACACCAATCCTGAGAGGGGAATGGTGGGTGACCCTGGAATCGAACCAGGCGTGGGTCGCCCCGGCGGAGTTACAGTCCGCTGCCGCACCTTGCAGCACGTCACCCGACGCTGCGGGGGAGATACCGAAGGGGGCGGGGGGCGTCAAGCCGGAAAAATCCGGTTTTTGCGCCGCTCTTGCCAAACGGGCCCGGGCAGCGCAGGAAGGGGGGCAAGCGAGGGGATCTGCGATGAAGAAACCGACCTGGGTGATTGACAAGGAACGCGCGCGCCGCGCGGCGGCGGCGGAAACCGTGTGGCTGTTCGGGCTGCATGCGGTGCGCGACGCGCTGATGAACCCGGCGCGCGAAAAACTGCGACTGGTGCTGACGAAAAACGCGGCCGACAAGCTGGCCGAGGCGATTGCCGCAGGCGGTCTGTCCCCCGAGATCGTCGATCCGCGCAAATTCGACGCCCATGTCACGCTGGCCCCGGATTCGGTCCATCAGGGCGCCGCGCTGGAGGTCAAGCCGCTGCACTGGGGCACGCTGGACGAGGTGTGCCTGAGCGGCGCAGGCGCGCCGCTGGTGGTGCTGCTCGACCGGGTGACGGATCCGCATAACGTCGGCGCGATCCTGCGCTCGGCCGAGGTGTTCGGCGCGCGTGCCGTCGTGGCGCCCGCGCGCCATTCCGCACCCGAGACCGGCGCATTGGCGAAAACCGCCAGCGGTGCGCTGGAACGTCAACCCTATCTTCGGGTGGTCAACCTGGCCGATGCGATGCAGAAGCTGCGCGATATGGGCTATGTCCTGCTGGGTCTGGCGGGCGAGGCCGAGATGACCCTGGCCGAAGGTCTGGCGCAGGCGGGCACGCGGCCTGTCGGGCTGGTGCTGGGGGCCGAGGGCCCGGGCCTGCGCGAAAAGACGCGCGAGACCTGCGACGCGCTGGTGAAAATTCCCTTCGGTGGGGCGTTCGGCTCGCTCAACGTTTCGAACGCGGCGGCGGTGGCCCTGTACGCGGCCACAAATCGCTGAGGTCACAAACGCGCGAGAGGCTGTGGATTTCGAACCGGCCCCCTTTAACCGGGCTTTTACGTTCCTATGTCTGACTCAGGAAGCACGGCTCTGGAACCGCCGCGCTTCAGTTCACTGTCCCTCGTTCCGCCACTGTGCGCCCGGCCTCTTGGCTCGGGCGCATTTTTCTGCAAGCTGGCGCGAAACAGGAGGCGATGATGACTGATCCCGAAATCCGTGAAATTCTCAGCGATACCAAGGTGATTGCCGTCGTGGGCATTTCCGCCAATCACGACCGCCCGTCCTATCATGTGGCCGAATACATGCAGGCCAAGGGCTATCGCATCATTCCGGTCAACCCGGGGCTGGCGGGGCAGAGCCTGCTGGGCGAGACGGTCTATCCCGATCTGGCGGCGATTCCCGCCGATCTGAAGGTCGATATGGTCGACATCTTTCGCCGCTCCGAGGCGGTGCCGGAAATCGTCGAACGGGCGCTGGCGCATCTGCCCGCGCTGCGCACGGTCTGGATGCAACTGGGCGTGATGCACGAGGGCGCCGCGGCGAAGGCCCGGGCGCAAGGGGTGCGCGTGGTGATGAACCGCTGCCCGAAAATCGACTACCCCCGAGTCATGTAAGGCGCGCGCGGCGTGGGACCGGGCAGGGGGGCCGCCCCCTCTGCGGCTGCGCCGCATTCACCCCGGGATATTTCCGGCCAGAAAGAAGGTAAGCCGCTGCTGCTTTCTTTCTGGTTCAAATATCCCCGCCGGAGGCCCCGGGCCCAGCAGCCCGCGCGCGGTGTCAGCCTTTGACCGCCGTTGCCGCCTCGACGATCGCGTGGGCGATGAAATCCAGATCGGGTTTCTTCAGCCGGGCGGGCAGGCGGGTGTCGCAGGCGCGCATCAGCATCGCGCGGGTCTTCGGCAATTCCGGGATATCGCCGAGGAACTGCCAGTTCCAATAGGCGCGTGCATTGTCTTTCGACAGGCCAAAGACCTGCACGCCGACGCCGCGGGCCTTGGCTTCGTCCTGCAGGCGCAGCGCTTCTGCGTCGCTCCATTCGCCCACCAGATTGAACTGCAGGCTGTCGGGGGCCCGGGTTTCGGGCGCAAGCGGCGGCGGCACGTCGAGCCAGGGCGAGGTATTGAGGATTTCGGCCACATAGTCGTGGTTCGCGCGGCCGTCGGCCACCCGGCGCGGCACCTCGGCGATCTGCGGGCGGATCACGGCGGCCGACAGGTTCTGCATCCGGGTGTTGTAGAGCGGCAGCTTGTTTTGCCAGTGATGGAAGCTGTTCTGCAGGCCGGGGTGCTTTTTCCAGTTGTGTTCATAAGCACCCGACATGATCACCGCGCGCGCCGCCAGTTCCGGGTCGTCGGTGATCAGGATGCCGCCCTCGCCCGCGTTGATCAGCTTGTAGCTTTGGAAGCTGAAGCAGCCGATCTTGCCGATCGTGCCGATCTGGCGGCCGTTCCATAGCGTGCCCAGGCTATGGGCCGCATCCTCGATCACCGACACGCCGCGCGCATCGGCCAGCGCCATGATCGCATCCATGTCCGAGGTGTGACCGCGCATGTGGCTGATCATCACCGCGGCGATGGTGTCATCGAATTTCGCTTCGAAATCGGTCATGTCGATGCGGAAGTTATCGGCCACCTCGACCAGAACCGGCTCGCAATCGGCATGCACGATTGCCGAGGGCACGGCGGCGAAGGTGAAGGCGGGCACCAGTACGCGCGCGCCGCGCGGCAGATCCAGCGCCTTGAGCGACAAAAACAGCGCCGCCGAACAGGACGCCACCGCCACCGCATAACGCGCCCCGATGAAGTCGGCGAATTCCGCTTCCAGCTGCGAGACCGGCGCGTTTTCCGAAGTGTAGCGGAACAGATCCCCCGAGCTTAGCAGACGGTCGATTTCTGCGCGGGCCGCCTCGGGGATCGGTTCGGCGTCGTAGCAATTCGGGGCGGTCTGGCCATCACGGGGCATGGGGCGATCCTGCTTTGTCATCGCGCAAGCTCTACGTCTTTTCGGCTGTAAAGGCCAAATGAAAGTTTTGTATCGGCGTTCAGATGCCGATGCGGTCGCGCAGGGAAAACCACGACATTCCGGCCACCAGCATCGGCCAGCGCAACAGCCCGCCACCCGGGAATGCGGGCATCGGCAGCGCGGCCATCGCGTCGAACCCGTCGCCGGTGGCGGTAACCGCCTGCGCCATCAACTTGCCCGCAAGGCAGGCCAGCGCCACGCCATGGCCCGAAAACCCGCTGGCCGACAGGCAATTGGGGGCCGGGCGCGCGAAGCAGGGCATCCGGTTGAGCGTGATCGCCAGCGTGCCACCCCAGGCGTGGGTGATTTTCACATCCTTCAGCGCGGGATAGACCGCGAGCATCGGTTTGCGCACCTTGGCCGCGATGTCGCGCGGAAAGCGGTAGGTGACGGTTTCGCCGCCGCCAAAGACCAGACGGTCTTCGTGCAGGCGCCAGTAGTTGACGACGAACTTGGTATCGTGCGCGGCGATGTTGCGGGTCAGAACCTCGGCGGCGCGGGCGCCCAATGGTTCGGTTGCGACGATGTAATTGTTGATCGGCATCACCCGCGCGGCGATCTTCGGCTCCAGCCGGTCCAGATAGCCGTTGGCCGCCAGGATGACGTGATCGGCCATGATATGGCCCTCGGCGGTCTCGATGCGGCTTTTCGTCCCGGTGGTGCCATGCACGATCCGGGTGACCGGGCTGCGTTCGAAAATCACCGCGCCTGCGGCCTCGGCCAGACGCGCGATTCCCAACGCCAGATTGAGCGGGTGGACGTGACCGGCGCCGTGGTCGATATCGCCACCGATATAGGCGTCCGAGGGGATCAGCGCGCGCAACCCCGCCGCATCCAGCGGCTCGATCTGATCGTAGCCATAGTGCTGCGCTAGATGTTCGGCCATCTGGTGCGCATGGGCGACCTCGGCGGGTTTGCGTGCGGCATGTGCGATGCCGCGAAAGGTGGGCACGCCCGCCTGCGCCGCCAGATCGTAGGTCAGGGCCTTGGCCTCTTCGGCCATGTCCCACAGGCGGCGGGCGGCGGGCTTGCCCGCCATCTGTTCCAGATCGGTCACCTCGAGCCGCTGACCCGAACCGATCTGCCCGCCATTGCGCCCCGAGGCGCCGAAGCCCGCGCGATGCGCTTCCAGCACGATCACCCGCCGCCCGGCCTGTGCCAGATGCAGCGCCGCCGACAGCCCGGTATACCCCGCGCCGATGATGCAGACATCGGCCTGATCCGCCCCGCGCAGGGCAGGGCGGTCGGGGGCCGGGTCGCTGGTGTCGACATACAGGCTGGCGGGGTATTCCCCCAACCGGTCATTGGCAAACAGAAGGTTCATGGCCGTCACACGTTCAGCAGCAGATGTTCACGCTCCCACGGGCTGATGACCTGCAGGAATTCCTTGTATTCGTTGCGCTTCACGGCCTCGTAGACGGTGCAGAACTCGGGGCCCAGCACGTCGCGCACGGGGGCGCATTCGGCAAACAGATCCAGCGCGTCGCCCAGGTTATAGGGTAGGTCCGTGTCGCTCATATAGGCGTCGCCGATGCATTCGGGGCGCGGCATCCGCTTTTCCTTCAGCCCCAGATAGCCGCAGGCCATCGAAGCGGCGAGCCCCAGATAGGGGTTGCAGTCCATCCCCGCCAGACGGTTTTCCAGCCGCCGCGCCGCAGGCCCCGAGATCGGCACGCGCAGCCCGGTGGTGCGGTTGTCGCGGCCCCATTCCAGGTTGATCGGTGCCGCGAAATCCGGGACATAGCGGCGATAGCTGTTCACATAGGGCGCCAGCAGCGCGATCACCGCGGGCAGATAGTTCTGCATCCCGGCGGTGAAATGCAGGAAGGCCTCGCTCTCGCCGCCGTCCGGGTCCGAGAAGATGTTCTGGCCGGTCTTCATGTCGACCACCGACTGGTGGATATGCATGGCCGAGCCCGGCTCGCCCTCGATCGGTTTGGCCATGAAGGTGGCAAAGCAGTCGTGACGCAGCGCGGCCTCGCGGATCAGCCGCTTGAAGTAGAAGATCTGATCGGCCAGATCGACCGGGTCGCCATGAGCGAGGTTGATTTCGACCTGACCGGCGCCGCCTTCCTGCAGAATGCCGTCGATTTCCAGCCCCTGCGCCTCGGCGAAGTCATAGATGTCGTCGATCACCTTGCCGTATTCATCGACCGCCGACATCGAATAGGCCTGCTTGCCCGCCGCGCGCCGCCCCGAACGGCCCATCGGCGGGATGATCGGCTGGTTCGGGTCGAGGTTGCGGGCGACGAGGAAGAATTCCATCTCGGGCGCGACGATCGGCTGCCAGCCTTCGGCCTCATACAGGCTCATGATCCGTTTGAGCACGTTGCGCGGCGCGGTCGGCACCGGATTGCCCTGCTGGTCGTTCACGTCATGGATCACCTGAAGCGTGATGTCGGCGGTCCAGGGCGCGGCGGTGGCGGTGCTGAAATCGGGTGTCAGGATCATGTCGGGCTCGGTGAAGGCGCCCATCGGGTTGTCGGTCCATTCGCCGGTGATGGTCTGAAGGAAGATCGAGTTCGGCAGGAAGAAGCGGTCCTGGAACTGGAACTTCGAGGCGGGCATCGCCTTGCCACGGGCGACGCCCGCGATATCGGCCACGATGCATTCCACCTCGTCCAGGCGGCGGCCCTCGATATAGTTTTGCGCGGCTTGCGGGATCTTGCTGGTCCAGTTGGTCATTTGCGAAGACATTGTTCAAACTTTCCAAAGTGTTGTGTTGGGCAGGTGAAAATGTCAGGCCTGTGGATCAGGCATCAGCCGGGCCAGCGGCTCCCCTTCGGCGATCATGCCGTTGCGCACCCCGGCGCGGTCGGTCTCGTTGCGGTTTTGCGAAAGCTTCAGTTTGCCTTCGATCTGCTGCACCTCGATCTCAAGGCCGACGATGCCGCGCATCTGGGCCGCGATGAAGCGGTCGGGCGCGTCGGATACCGCCCAGGGGCGGTCGCGCGCGGCTTCTTGCTGGGTCGTCAGCGCCTCGATCTGCGGGCGCAGGAAGTCGAGGCTGTCATCCAGCCGCGCGGGGCCGCGCACCTGCACCATCGCATAGTTCCAGGTCGGCACGACGCGGCCATGTTCGGCCTTGCTGGGATAGAGATCCGGGCTGACATAGGCATCACCCGGCTGGAACACCACCAGCACCTGCGGCGCCGCGCCCAGTTCGGCCAGCTGCGGATTGGCCCGCGCCAGATGGGCCCGCAGCAGGGCCTGGTCGCCGTCCTGCACCAGCAGGAACGGCAGCGCATTGGCCATGATCCCGCCCGGCCCGGCGGTAATCAGAAGACCCAGCGGGAATGCCGCGATCAGGTCTTGCAGCCGGGCACGGTCCTGTTCGGCAAAGGCGGGCGGGACATACATGCTCAGCCCCTGGGCTGCAGGAAGAAGGCCGCGATCCGGTCGGCGATAGCCTGCGACTGGTTGGGCTGACCCAGACGCGCGCGGGCGGCCTGCATCAGCGGGTCAGGCACGACGCCCTTGCCGCGCGTATCCATCAGCCCCTCGACGAAGGCATCGCGGAATTCGGGGTGGGCCTGCACGGTGAAGGCACGGTCGCCATAGACCAGCGCCGCATTCTCGCAAAACTCGTTGCAGGCGGCGACATCGGCGCCCTCGGGGCGGGTGACCACCTGATCCTGATGCCAGGCGTTCAGGGTGATCTTCTCGCCGCCGAAATCGTAATCCTGTGCGCCGACGGCCCAGCCGCCGGGGAATTTCTCGACCTTGCCGCCCATCGCCTGCGCGATGATCTGGTGACCGAAACAAATGCCGACCAGCGGCACCTTCTCGGCCATCGCGGTGCGGATGAACGCCTCGAGCCGCGGGATGAACGCGTGGTCCTCGTAGGCGCCGTGACGCGAGCCGGTAATCAGCCAGCCCTCGCACTCATGCACGTCTTCGGGAAACTCCATCTCTTCGACGTGGTAGCGCCGGAAGGTCAGGCCGCGCCCGGCCAGAAGGGTTTCGAACATGTCGGGGTAGTCGCCCGCCTCCGCCCGAAGAATGTCGGGGGATTGGCCGGTTTGCAGGATGCCGATCAGCATTTTCGTCTCTTTGCTTGGATAGGGGAAGCCTAGCGGGCGATGCCCGGGGCGGCAAGGGGGGACGGGCACGCGGCGGCGCTGTCACGGGGGATATGCAAAAGGCCCGCGTTTCCGGCGGGCCTGTGCGCGGAGTTGCGGTGCTGTGGCGTTCAGGCCGAATGCGCACCGGCGGCCAGCGCCGCGACATGCTCCAGCACCTCGGGCACGGGCTTGCCCTCGCCGATCAGCTTGACGATGGCCGAGCCGACGACACAGCCATCGGCCACGCCCGCGATGGTGCGTGCCGCCTCGGGCGTGGTGATGCCGAAGCCCACGATCACCGGCAGGTCGGTTTGCGCCTTGATCCGCGCGACCTCGGGGCCGACTTCGGTCGCCTGTGCGGCCGCAGCCCCCGTGATCCCGGTGACCGAGACATAATAGACAAAGCCCGAGGTGTTCTGCAGCACCTTCGGCAGGCGCTTGTCATCGGTGGTGGGCGTTGCCAGACGGATGAAATTGATCCCGGCGGCCTGCGCGGGGATGCACAGCTCGGCGTCTTCTTCGGGGGGCAGATCGACGACGATCAACCCGTCGATGCCCGCCGCGCTTGCATCCGCCAGAAACCGGTCGACGCCGCGGTTATAGATCGGGTTGTAATAGCCCATCATCACGATCGGCGTGGTGTCGTCGGTCTTGCGGAAATCGCGCACCATCTGCAGCGTCTTTTCCAGCGTCTGCCCGCCATCGAGCGCGCGTTGGCCGGCCAGCTGGATCGTCGGGCCATCGGCCATCGGGTCGGTGAAGGGCATGCCCAGTTCGATGATGTCGACGCCCGCACCCGGCAGGCCCTGCATCACTGCGGCCGAGGTTTCCAGATCCGGGTCGCCCGCCATGATATAGGCGACGAAGGCCTTGCGGCCTTGGGCGGTCAGCGCGGCGAATTTGGCGTCGATGCGGGTCATGGGGCGTTCCTTCGGAAATATCCCCAGCGGTTTGCGGTATGGGCGCCGGAAAATCAAGGCGCAAAGGGGGGCGGACCGGGCGCTTGCCTTGCCATGTGGCGCCTGCACGCGTAAGAGGCGGCCAAAGCGCCGCGTTCGGGATGCAAAGGGGAAGATCATGGGTTTCAAGATGGGGATTGTGGGGCTGCCGAACGTGGGCAAGTCCACGCTGTTCAACGCGCTGACCAAGACCGCCGCCGCGCAGGCCGCCAACTTCCCCTTCTGCACGATCGAACCCAACGTGGGTGAGGTCGCGGTGCCCGATCCGCGTCTGGACAAGCTGGCCGAGATTGCCGGCTCCAAGCAGATCATCCCGACGCGGATGACCTTTGTCGACATCGCCGGTCTGGTGAAAGGCGCCTCGAAGGGCGAAGGGCTGGGCAACCAGTTCCTGGCCAATATCCGCGAGGTGGACGCGATCGCCCATGTGCTGCGCTGCTTTGAGGACGGCGATGTGACCCATGTCGAGGGCCGCGTCGATCCGGTCGCCGATGCCGAAACCATCGAGACCGAGCTGATGATCGCCGACATGGAAAGCATCGAGAAACGTCTGGCGAACCTGGCGCGCAAGCTCAAGGGCGGCGACAAGGAAGCGGCCGAGCAGGAAAAACTGCTGAAAGCGGCGCTGGCCGCGCTGGAATCTGGCAAGCCCGCGCGCACCGTTCAGGTGGCCGAGGACGAACGCAAGCAGTGGAACATGCTGCAGCTGCTGACCGCGAAACCCGTGCTGTTCGTGTGCAACGTCGAAGAGGAAAGCGCGGCCACCGGCAACAGCCAGTCGGCGCGTGTGGCCGAAATGGCCGCGGCGCAGGGCGCGGCCTCGGTGGTGATTTCGGCCAAGATCGAGGAAGAGATCAGCCAGCTTGACGACGAAGAGGCCGAGATGTTCCTGGGCGAGATGGGGCTGGAAGAGGCGGGTCTGGACCGTCTGATCCGCGCCGGTCACACCCTGCTGGGTCTGCAGACCTATTTCACCGTCGGCCCGAAAGAAGCCCGCGCCTGGACGATCCGCAAGGGCACGCTGGCGCCGGCCGCCGCAGGCGTCATCCACGGCGATTTCGAGCGCGGTTTCATCCGCGCCGAAACCATCGCCTATGACGATTACGTCGCCTACAAGGGCGAGGCAGGCGCAAAAGAGGCGGGCAAGTTCCGCGTCGAAGGCAAGACCTACGAGGTCAAGGACGGCGATGTCCTGCACTTCCTGTTCAACGCGTAAGCGCCAGGCCGGATCACGCGTTGTGGTGGGGCCTTACCCTGCCACGCGCAGGTGCTGGTTCATCCGCATGAGGTGCTTTTCCAGATGCGCGGCAATGCCGCCGTCGTGCTGGATTTCACGGCTCAGCAGGTCGCGCGCCATATCGAACGGCAGGCTGGTATAGGACAGAAGCGGCCCGTGGTCCTCTTCTGCGAAGCCTTGCCAGTGATCGAAGATCGAGCCGGTCTCGCACAGCAGCACGGCGCCATTGGCGGCCATCACCAGTTCGGGCTGCGCGAAACGCAGCCGGTGGATCGTGCGGGCGGACGCTGGCGCGACCCGCTCGACCTGCGGCAGCAGGCCCAGCACCCGGGCGGGCACCAGAATGAAGGGATCGCCCAGTTCGACCTCGGCAAAGTCGCTTTCCAGCAGCAGACATTGTTCGGGGGCCAGAAACCGTTCCTGGGCATTGCCAAACAGCCCGGCGGGCACCCGCAGGGGCCAGATCGCCTCGGGCAGATCGCCGCTCAGCCGGGTGAAGTCGAACCGTTCGACCCAGCGCACAGGGCGCAGGCCATGATCGAAGGTCATCACCAGATCGCCCTCGGCCACGCGCCCGACCGGACGCGGCCCCTCGGCGGTCAGAAGCAGCGTTTCGCTGTAGATCCCCTGCGCGAGGTTCAGAAAATCGTCCGTGCGGCGCAGGGCATGCCGGGCAAGCGCCGGGTGCGCATCCAGATCGAGCAGCTGTGCGAACGCATCCGATAACACCGACATGGAAACCACCCCTTCACGTTTTTCTCCAACGCCTAAAATTTTAGGCGTCGATCTGTTAACAGCGGGTTACCGGCCGGGCGGCGCAGGAGAGGTTTTCCACTTGTAGGGAAATAGTGCCGGTCTTGGTCGGTCATGGGGATGGTTGCACACAAGTCGGCAGGCGGGTCACGTCTGTGATTGCCGAGTTTGGTTCGGGGGCGTCCCGGCGCCGCATCGCGCGCGAATCATGTCCAGTTCGCGATAAGTTCCGCAACATCGCGCGAAAACTGCCGTTTTCCAGTGGCTTCGATCTTTCCCAGAAAAGCGCTTGTTTTCCGATACCTTGCCGAATATACCGCTCAGCGGAGTGGTGGCCGAGTGGTCGAAGGCACACCCCTGCTAAGGGTGCAGACGGCAACGTCTCGAGGGTTCGAATCCCTTCCACTCCGCCACTTTTCGGCCCGTCAGGGGCCGGTTCGCGGGCGTTGTGTAATGGTAAGACCTTAGCCTTCCAAGCTAATGACGCGGGTTCGATTCCCGCCGCCCGCTCCAGAAATCCGCATGAAAAACCACCTCCCCGCGATCCTGTCGCGCGGTTTGGGCCGTTTCGATGGCCTGATCGCGGCTGCTTCGTGCGGGGTGCGTCGGGCATGAAAAAATGGGGCCGGTTGCCCGGCCCCAGTCCGACGAAGGGGGCGCGCCAAGGCGCGATCCCGAGGGATTATTTGGTCAAGATCAGTTTGCCTGCACGGGTGATACGCAGGGTGTAGACCTGCCCGTTGAGCAGGATCTGCGCCTGATTTCCGCCACGGGTCAGGGCTTCGGCATGGTGCGCCGGCAGGGCCGTGGCCAGCGTCTGCGCGTCAAAGTTTTGCGTGATGCTCATGTCGTTTTCTCGATCCGATCCAGAATCAGTTCCAGCCCTTCGGCCGAGGGAGGCAGGGCGCTGCACAGGGCGGCAACGATTTCGCGCAGCGAAATCGGCGGCTCGGCACGATGGTGGCGGGCGGCCCGGGGCGTGGGGCCGGTGGTGTGGACGGGCGGCATATCCGGTCTCCTTTCATCCAGAGCTTGTCGGTGTGACTGGCGATGCGCTTAACTTGAGTGAAAAAATCAGGTTTGTAAATACTGATTCTTTTACTTGGTTATTATTGTCGGCCGGAGCGATGGCGCGGCCGGAAAACCAAGGTGCGGAAAAAAGACGGGGCCGCCCCCGGCGGCTGGAAACCAAAGGGACGGCCCCTGCACCCCGGACTCAGGGCGGTCCGGGATTGCGGGGCAGGGGCGATTGTCGCCCCTGCTATGGCGTGTTGCTTACGGCTCGGGGTCGTGATCGCCGGCGATGCGCCGGTCGTTCTGCATCTCGAGCCACATCGCATTGACCACCGCGATCAGCGCCGCCAGGGGCAGGCCGAGAATCCAGGCGAAATACCACATCGTGTCGTCCTTTCTCAGTAAACGCTGTCGGAGTTTTCGGTGACATCGGCCTCGGTGACCTTGCCCCACAGCACTTTGTAGACCCATGCCGTGTAGGCCAGAATCATCGGCACGAAGATCAGCGCGCAGATCAGCATCACGAACAGCGTCAGATGCGACGACGAGCTGTCCCAGACCGTCAGCGAGGCGTCGGGCATCTTCGAGGAGGGCAGGATGAACGGGAACATCGTCAACCCGACCGAAGAGATCACACCGAAGATCCCGAGCTTGGAGTAGAGCAGCGTCGAGACTTCACGCCCCGCGCGCAGCCCCAGCGTGGCCAGGGCGATGCCCGCAAAGCCCAGCACCGGCGCCACGACGATCCAGGGACGCGCGGCATAGGCCGACATCCACGATCCGGTGCGCACCACCTCGGACATCAGCGGGTTGGACGGGCCGTCGGTCACCGCCGTGCCCACGATCGCATAGCCCGGGATGCCCACGGCCAGCCAGACCCCGGCCAGCGCATAGGTCACCAGCGCCACCACGCCCGCGACGGAGCCATAGCGCCGTGCGCGCATCTGCACCGGGCCTTCGGTCTTCAGCGTCAGCCAGGCCGCGCCATGCATCACCAGCATCGCCAGCGACACCACCCCGGCCAGCAGTGCGAAGGGGTTCAGAAGCGTGATGAATTTCCACCAGAACGCCCCGTCATACATCGGCATCAGGTCGTCGGTCAGGTGGAAGGGCACACCTTGCAGCACATTACCCACCGCCACGCCGAAGATCAGCGCAGGCACGGCGCCGCCCACGAACAGCGCCCAGTCCCAGCCATTGCGCCAGGCGGCGCTGTCGCGTTTGGAGCGGTATTTGAAGCCCACCGGCCGCAGGATCAGCGCGGCCAGAACCGCGAACATCGCGAGGTAGAACCCCGAGAAGCTGACCGCATAAAGCGGCGGCCAGGCGGCAAAGATCGCACCGCCGCCCAGAATGAACCAGACCTGGTTACCTTCCCAGACCGGGCCCACGGTGTTGATCGCCACGCGCCGTTCGGCGTCGGTCTTGCCGACGAAGGGCAAAAGCGCCCCCACGCCCAGATCGAACCCGTCAGTCAGCGCAAAGCCGATCAACAGGACCCCCAGCAGCAGCCACCAGATGACGCGCAGGAGTTCGAAGCTCAAAAATTCATGCAGGATCATGGTGCGTTACTCCGCCGGAATGGGGGCCGTGTCGCCCGAGGATTGCAGCCGCAATTCGTGCTTGCGCTGCCATTCCTGGGATTCCGTCACGTCCATATAGGGGCCTTTTTTGATGTATTTGATCATCAGGCCCATCTCGATGATGAAGAGCACCGTGTAGAAGGCCACGAAGCCCGCCAGCGTAATCGCCAGATCGGCCACCGACAGATGACTGACCGACATCGCGGTCGGCAGGACACCATCCACCGTCCAGGGCTGACGCCCGAATTCGGCGGTGAACCAGCCCAGCTCGGCGGCAATCCACGGCGCGGGGATGATCGCCACGCCCAGACGCAGCGCCCAGCGGGGGAATTGCATGCCCTTCCAGTTCGCGACGACGAAGAAATAACCCAACACCACGATGAAGCTGAAGCCCAGGGCCACCATCAGACGGAACGACCAGAACAGCGGCCAGACCGTCGGCACGGTATCGTTCGACGCCTTGACGATCTGCTCTTCGGTCGCCAGCCGCGGATCGTCGACATAGCGTTTGAGCAGGAAGGCAAAGCCCAGATCCTTGGAGTGATCCTCGAAGGTCGCCTTGACCTCGTCCGAGACGTTGCCCTTGGCTTCGCGGATCTGCATCAGCGCGTCATAGGCAACGATGCCCGAACGCACCCGGGTTTCCGCTTGCGCCACCAGATCGTCGATCCCCGGAATTTCGGTGGTCAGCGAACGGGTGCCGATCAGACCCATCACATAGGGCACATGCACCGCATATTTGGTTTCGCGGGCTTCCTGATCGGGCAGGCCCAGCAGGGTGAACTCGGCCGGGGCGGGTTGCGTTTCCCACATGCCCTCGATCGCGGCGAGTTTCATCTTCTGGCTGTGCGTCGCGTTATAGCCCGACTCGTCGCCCAGAATGACGACCGAAAAGGCCGAGGCCAGACCGAAAGCCGCCGCAACCGCGATCGAACGACGGGCCAGCTCGAAATGCTGACCGCGCAGCATGTACCACGCCGAAACGCCCAGCACGAAGACCGACGCCGTGACATAGCCCGCCGAGACGGTATGCACGAATTTCGCCTGTGCCACCTCGTTGAACATCACCTCGAAGAAGCTGGTCATTTCCATGCGCATCGACAGCGGGTTGAATTCAGCCCCCACCGGGTTTTGCATCCAGCCGTTGGCGATCAGGATCCACAGCGCCGAGAAGTTCGAGCCGATCGCGACCAGCCAGGTCACGACCAAGTGCGCCGTGCGGCTGAGTTTTTCCCAGCCGAAGAAGAACAGGCCGACGAAGGTCGCCTCCATGAAGAAGGCCATCAACCCTTCGATTGCCAGCGGCGCACCGAAGATGTCGCCGACGTAATGGCTGTAGTAGCTCCAGTTCATGCCGAACTGGAATTCCATCGTGATGCCGGTGGCCACGCCCAGCACGAAGTTGATGCCGAACAGCGTGCCCCAGAATTTAGTCATCTGCCGCCAGATCGGCCGCCCGGTCATCACATAGACCGTCTCCATGATCGCCACGAGGATCGACAAACCCAGCGTCAGCGGCACGAAGAGGAAATGATACATCGCTGTCATGGCGAACTGCAGCCGCGACAGCTCGACGATATCAAGCTCCATCCGTCTCTTCCTTTCCTTGATCGAATGCGGAGGGGAGGTCCGCGCAAAAGGTGCATTCAGGTAAAATATTTCACGCGGATGCATCTTAGCCCGTTGCTTCCCGCCTTCCCTGATTCAGATCAAAGAGGCACTTGGTCGCAGCCCGGATTTGGGGCGGCTTTGGCCGGGAATCGGGACACTATGTCTCAGTTTGCAGCGTCAGATGGCGATGTGCAAAGGGCAGATCTGCGGCGCGGTGCGATACGATCAGCAATCCCGAGTCGGGCAAGGCGGCCCGAATTCCGGCCAGCGTGCTGGCCGCAGTGGCAGGGTCCAGCCCCTCGGTCGGTTCGTCCAGGATCAGCACCGCGGGGTGGCGCAGCACCGCGCGCGCCAGAGCAAGCCGTTTGGATTGGCCGCCCGACAACCCGCTGCCGCCTTCGCCCAGGGCCATTGTCAGGCCGCCACGGGCGCGGATCGTCGGTTCCAGATCGACGGCGCGCAGCGCGCTCCAGGCCGCCGCCTCGTCCAGTGCCACGTCCTCGGGAAGTGCCAGTGCCAGGTTCTGCGCGACCGTGCCGCCGATCAGGGCAGGGCGCTGCGGCACCAGCGTCAACGCCGCGCGCAGATCGGTCTCGGGCCAGTCGGTCAGGGGCTGGCCGCGCAGAAGGATCTGCCCGGCGCTCGGCGGCAAAAGACCGGCGATGCAGGCCAGTGCGGTGGATTTCCCCGCGCCGGACGGCCCCGACAGCAACACGGTCTCGCCCGGGTTCAACTCCAGATCAAGCGGCCCGAAGACCGCGCGTGCCGCACCCGGGCGACGGAAGCGCAGCCCGGTCACCTGCAGCAGCGCACCGGGCCGGGGCAGGGGCGCGGCGGCCGGGGCGGCCGGTGCGGGGGTGTCGGCCAGTGCCAGCACGCGCGCACTGGCGGCCTGCATCCGGCCCAATTCGCCCAGCCCGCGGCGCAGCAGGCCCAGTGTCTCGCCCAGGGCCAGGGCGGTGAAAAAGCCGATTGCGGCCTGCGCCGGGGTGATCGTGCCCGCCGCCGCCAGCTGCCCGCCAAGGCCCAGAGCTGCCGCGGCCGCAAGGCTGGTGGTCAGGGCGCTGGCACTCGCGCCGGCGCGCTCGATCCGGTCGAGGGTGACGCGAGAGGTGCGGTCTGCCTCGGCCTGATCCATGGTTCTGGCGCGCTCGGCCTGCAGTGCGCCGGCCAGCGTCAGATCGGCGCGCGTGTGCAGCATGTCCAGACTTTGCGCGCGCAATGTCTGCAGCGCGGTTTCGGCCGCCTCGGCGGGAGCATGGGCCACCCGCGCCGTGACCAGCAGCACCGCGCCCCCGCCCAGGGCATAGATCGCCAGAACCGCCCCTGCGACGCCTGGCGCGACCAGCCACCACAGGGCGATGAAGGCCGCAAGATGCGTGGCCAGTGCCGCCAGCGCGGGCAGCACCAGCCGCAGCATCAGGCCGTCCAGCGCATCGACATCCGACGTCAGCCGGTTCAGCGCGCGCGCGCCCCGCAGCCGGGCCTGCGCCTCATTTGGCAGGCGTGCGATGCCGCCCAGCAGGGCGGTGCGCAGACTTGCAAGCGCGCGCAGTGTCGCGTCATGAGTCAGAAGCCGTTCGCCATAGCGCGCGGCCGAGCGGCCCAATGCCAGAAACCGCACCCCGGCTGAAGGGCGGAAGAAATCGAACCCCACGCCGATACCCGCCACCCCCGCGGCGGCGGCGGCCGTGACGAACCAGCCCGACAGGCCCAGAAGTGCCGTGCCCATCATCAGCACCAGTGCCGACAGCGCAAGGCCGCGCCGGAAGGCACGCGGTTCGGCCCGGGTCAGCCGCAGGGCAAGACGCCAAAGCGGATTCATCGTGCGACCTCCGCAGGCAAGGCGATTTCGCGGTCGAGCGCCGCGATCAGCGCCGGGTCATGGGTGGCGATCAGCAGCGCCGCGCCCTGCGCCCGCAGCGCCAGCAAGCCCTCGGTCACCGCCTGCGCGGTCACGGCATCCAGATCGGCGGTGGGTTCGTCGGCCAGCACCAGATGCGGGTGCCGCAGATGGGCGCGCGCCACGGCAAGCCTGCGCGCCTCGCCGCCCGAAACCCCGCCGCCCAGATCGCCGAGCCGGGTTTGTAACCCGTCAGGCAGGGCCGCGACAACACCCTCTGCCCGCGCTGCGGCCAGCGCCGCGCCCAGATCGCCCGGGCGGCCCAGGGCGATCGCCTCGGCCAGCGGTGCGTCGGGAAAGCGCGGGCTTTGCGGCACCCAGGCCAGACCTGCGCGGATCGCCTCGGCGCTGCTGTCATCCAGCACCGTATCGCCCCAGCAGATCTGCCCTCCGACGGGATGGGCCAGACCGGCCAGCGCGGTCAGCAGCGTGGTTTTGCCGACGCCCGAGGGCCCGGTCAGCGCCACCGCCTCGCCGGGGGCTATGTGGCCGTCGGGAAAGGCGCGGGCGGGGGCACCGGGCCCCGGGCTCAGACGCAGGCCGTGCCAGTGTAGCGGTGCTGCGGGCAACGGACGGGCGGGCGCCCCATGACCCAGAATCTGCCCGGCTTCGGCCATCGCGGCCTCGGCCCCGGTCAGTTCGGAGGCCACGGCCAGCGCAGCCGCGCGGTCATGCCAGGCTGCGGCCAGATCGCGCAGCGGCTGAAAGAACTCGGGCGCGATCATCAGCAGGAATACGCCCTGCACCGGCGTCATCTGCCCGCCCCAGGTGCCGAAACCGATTTCGCCCAGCAGCGAAAACCCCACGAACACCGCGACCAGCGCGACACCAAGCGCCGAAAACAGCTCAAGCACCGTCGACGACAGGAACGCGATGCGCAGCACCGCCATCGTCCGACTGCGCAGATCGTCCGAGGCGCGCGCCAGATCGTCCTGCGCCCGCGCGCCCGCGCCCAGCAGCCGCAGGTCGGTGATTGCGGCGATCCGGTCGATCGCCAGCCGGTTGAGCGCGCCGATCTCGGCCATCTGATCGCGCGAGGCGGCCTCGGCGGCCATGCCGACCAGCGCCATGAACAGAGGGATGAGCGGCCCGGCGATCAGCAGGATCAGCGCGGCCGCCCAGCTTTGCGTGGCCGCCAGCGCCAGCAGGACCAGCGGCACCCAGCGTGTGCGCGCCATCGCGGGGGCATAGCGGCTGGCCCAGGGGCCCAGCGTTGCGGCCTTCTCGGCGACCAGTGCGGCAAGCTCCGCCGGGGAAAGGGCCGCGCCGCCCGCGCGTTGCAGGCAGGCCGCGGCCAGAAGCCGGTCGCGGGTCTGGGCGACCAGATCGCGGGCCGCCCGCTGTGCTGCCGCCTGCGCCAGGGTGTCGAGTGCGGCGCGCAGGCCGGCCAGCGCCAGAAACCCGAACGCCGCCCAGAGCGGGGGCAGTGACAGCCCGGTCGGAGCCACCAGCCCGCCCAGTGCCGCGGCCACCAGCGCGGCCTGCAGCGGCCAGATCAAGGCGGCCAGCACCGACAGCGCCGAAGCGCGCCGCAGCGCGGGGGCCACGGGCGCGGCCAGTTGGGCCAGACGGGCGGTCGGGGTTTCGGTCCGGGGACGGGTCATCGGGCTCTGGTCATCGGGCTTCGGATCTGGCCCCGAGGTAAGCGACCGGGCCCGGGAGGCAAGCGCAAAGCGCCCCCCTGCGGCAATCGGGCGCCCTGCGCGGGCGGCGCGACCGCGGGCTGAAGGCGCCCGCTGTCATGCGCCGCGCCTCAGAACCATTGCCCGGGTTCCATCAGTCCCAGATCCATCAGCTGTTGGCTGTGCCATTCGAAGGGGACCGAATTGTGCCAGCGGAAATTATGGATGTCGAAGGTCGAGCCGGGATTGAATTTCAACGCCTTGGCAACCCGGAACGACACGATCGCCGCCGTCAGGTTGTGGTGCCACGGACAGGCGAAGGTATTGTATTCCTCGATGTTGAACGTGTGGTTGGCCTGCAGCTTCAACCCGGGCTGCGGCCGGAACAGCGCGATGCGGTCGATCTTGCGGCGGTTGGTTTGCACATGTTCCTCGAACCGCCAGCGCAGCCCGCCATAGAAATCATACTGACGCTCGCGCGGCTTGCCCTCGGCATCGGGGCGCACCAGCGCGTAATAGCCCGAACGGTCGAGCATTGCCTCGTCCAGGCTGACGGCATTGGGGCAGCGGCCCAGATCGGGGGCATAAAGGTCGATCGCATAGCACAGCATCGCGCTGCGCCGCTCCTCGGCGTGGAAGGCCAGCAGCTCGCCCACGCTGCGGGTCTCGCAAAAGGGGAAGAACAGGTATTCGGCGTTGTAGCAGTAATAAAGCCAGGTGGTGGGCGGGCAGGCGGCGATCACCGGATTGACGGCGTTGATCAGCGCGTCGGGGGCGTGCATGGCGTAGGGAATGCGATGCACCGCCGCAGACAGATCTGCGGGCAGCTGCAATGCGGTCGGCGCAAACAGCACGACGGCGCAGAACCCCGCATTCAGGTGATGGCGGATCGTGCTTTCGACTTCGACCAGATCCTCGACGAGGATCAAGGCCACCGGCCCCTTGGCCAGCACATCCTTGCCCTGTTCCAGAAATGCCGCGAGCGAGGGGTAATCCATGCCTGTTTCCGTGCGTTCCGGCCCGGGGTGCCGGGCACTTTCTGCTTTGGCGGCAGGATCGGTGATGGGGGGCTGGAATGCAAGAGCTGCGGCCGAAAGGGGCAGGTGCGAGCGTGGTCGGGGTGCCGCGCGGTTTCGCACTCCCGCCAGCTGGCGCCGCGCCGGAAATACCGTGGAAATACTGTAAATTCAGGGCGTATTTGATTCAGATCGTTGACACATCTGCGCAAGAGGCAGAGCATTGCAGCAGGATTTAAAGCTTGTGAGGAGGGTAATGCCATGACTGTCTCTCGCTTTCTGTTCGTTCCAGCGGCCTTTGTTGCAGCGGTCGGTTTGGCGACGCCCGCCAGCGCAGATGCTGCCGTGGGTGTGGGGCTGACGTTCGTCTTCGGCGGCGGTGCCGGGATCGGTGCGCGGGTGTTTTCCAATGATGAGGAAGACAAGGGTGCGCTGAGCGCTGGCGTCGACTACATGTTCCAGCAGCGCCGTCTGCGCCCGACCGTCGGTGTGGCCTATTTGGGTGACGGCGCGTATTTGGGCGTCGACATGGGGTTTGACATGAACGGCGGCGGCGTCGATTTCGGCGTGGGTGTCGGCGGGGTGGATACCCAGAGCCCGGCTGCTCCGGCGATTGTGGAGCCGCCGCCGCAGGAGTTCAATTGATCCGTCCGGGCAATCGCACAGCGGCCCGCCGGGGACGTGGCAAGAGGGGCGCAGTTCTGCGCCCCCTTTCGTTTTTCGGGGTGTCCAGCCCAAACTTGCAGCCCTGCGCGCAATCCCGTATCAGGCGCATCTGATCCTGCCCCTCGCCCAATCCCCCCGGAGGCCCCATGTCGGACGCGCCGAAGAAGCTGCATATCAAGACCTATGGCTGTCAGATGAACGTCTACGACAGCGAGCGGATGGCCGAGGCGCTGTCGCGGGCGAACATGGGCACTGGGGGCTATGAGCTGACCGACGATCCGGCGCAGGCCGACATGGTGCTGCTCAATACCTGCCACATCCGCGAGAAGGCCGCCGAGAAGGTCTATTCCGATCTGGGCCGCCTGCGTCCGTTCAAAGAGGCGAACCCCGATCTGAAGATCGGCGTGGCGGGCTGTGTCGCGCAGGCCGAGGGCGAAGAGATCATGCGCCGGATGCCGCTGGTCGATCTGGTGGTGGGCAGTCAGAACTACCACCGTCTGCCCGACATGGTGCGCGCGACGGCCAGCGGTGCGCATCCGGTCGACACCGAATTCCCGGTCGAGGACAAGTTCGAACACCTGCCCGAACGCCCCGCCAGCGGCCGCCCCACCGCGTTTCTGACCGTGCAGGAAGGCTGCGACAAGTTCTGCGCCTTCTGCGTGGTGCCCTATACGCGCGGCGCCGAGGTCAGCCGCCCCGCCGCGCGGATTCTGACCGAGGCGCGCAAGCTGGTCGAGAAGGGCGTGCGCGAGATCACCCTGCTGGGGCAGAACGTCAACGGCTATCACGGGCAGGGGCCTGATGCGCTGGGCGGCGGCGACTGGGGTCTGGCGCAACTGGTGCGGGCTTTGGCCCGGATCGACGGGCTGGAGCGCATCCGCTACACCACCAGCCACCCCAATGACATGGACGACAAGTTGATCGCCGCGCATGGCGAAGAAGCCAAGCTGATGCCCTATCTGCATCTGCCGGTGCAGTCGGGCTCGGACCGGATTCTGAAGGCGATGAACCGCAAGCATACCGCCGAGGACTATCTGCGCCTGATCGAACGCATCCGCGCCGCGCGCCCCGACATGATGCTGTCGGGCGATTTCATCGCGGGCTTCCCGGGCGAGACCGATGCCGACCATCAGGCCACGCTCGATCTGATCGCGGCGGTGGGCTATGGCATGGCCTATTCGTTCAAATATTCGCCCCGCCCGGGCACCCCCGCCGCCGACCGTGCCCCGGTCGATGCCGCCGTGGCCGATGCCCGGTTGCAGGAGTTGCAGGCGCTGATTACCCGTCAGCAACGCGCGGCACAGGAAGGCATGGTCGGTCGCGAGGTCGGCGTGCTGTTCGAGAAACCCGGCCGCCTGCCGGGGCAGTGGGTCGGCAAGTCCGACTATCTGCATGCCGTGCATGCGACCGGCGAAGGCTTGGGACAGGGCGTTCTGGCGCGGGTCAGAATCACGGCGTCGGCCCCCAATTCGCTGGCAGGAGAGCGCATTTCCGCCTGAGCCCCGCCGCGGCGGGGCGTTTGGTGCCTTGCTGGGGGCCAAGCCGCGAGGACTTGGTGAGGCCATGATCGTTTCCACAATTGCGCCCGCACCCCGTTTGTGGTGCGGTTTGTCGCCTTTTGCGCCACAATATATGGGTTAATTCGCTTCCAATACCGCTCAGTTTTGCTAGTGTTGCGCGAATTGAATTTAATGTGATGGTGCACCGGGGGGCGCGCCAAAGTTACCAGGAGGCGGAAGCGGCAATGAACAGTTTTTCCAAGGCTCTGAAACCGATGGCCGGGGCGCTGGCGGTTGCGGCGCTGGCTGCGGGGGCGATGCTGGCTCCGGTCGCGGCGCGTGCCGAAACGAATGTCGGCTTTGGCGCAGTCATTGCGCAAAGCGGCGTGCAACAGTCGATCAACCGCAAGTCCGCCGCGCCGATCGCGGCGGGCGGAACGGTCTATTCCGAAGAATATGTGCCAACGATCTGGATCGACCCGGATGGCTGCGAACATTGGGTGATGGATGACGGTGCCGAGGGCTATATGGATGCCCGCAAGACGCGCGATGGCCGCCCCGTCTGCCACCGCAATGTCTGTGGCGTGATCCCGACCGACCAGTTGTTCGCCACCGACAAGTCGGCGATCAGCACCTCGGGGCGCGCTTATCTGGAAAACTTCTTCCGCACGGCCAAGGCGCGCAGCTTCATCATCACCGGGCACACCGACAGCCGCGCTTCGGATGAATACAACATGAAACTGTCCGAACGCCGCGCGGTCGCCGTCGCCAAGGTGGCGCAATCGGTCGGTGCGCCGGTTCTGGCGGTGAACTGGTATGGCGAACGGCAGCCGCGCGCCACCAATGCAACCGCGGCCGGCATGGCGCAGAATCGCCGCGTCGAAATCATTTGCGTGAAATAAGGGGTAGGGCGATGGCTGTGAAACATATTCTGGCGATGGTCGCCGCGGCTGGTCTGCTGGCCGCTTGCGAGGGCGGCGAAGGGGTGGGCGAGATCGGCCCCGACAAGACGCTCGACCGTGGCATCAACGCACACCACCTGAGCACGCTGAAAGCGGGCGTCTGGATCGACCCCGAGGGCTGTGACCACTGGATCATCGACGACGGGGTCGAAGGCTACATGTCGGCGCGCGTGGACGATTACGGCAAGCCGATCTGTTCGGGCGCGGGACCGGCCAATACGGCGGTCGGCCCGTTCAAAAAGGGCACCCCGATCGCCGACCCGCTCTGATTTCAGGCAGTGACTGCATAAAAATTGTGCAAACAGGCCGCGCGGCATCCCGCGCGGCCTGTTTCATGGCCGTTTTATGAAATTTTCAATCATACCGTGCCGAGGTGAAACCAATGCTTGCGTGTGAGCGGGGATCGCGCCACCATATCTGTATCAACCTTAGCCAGGGAGACGTTTTTGGGCTTTAGCGCGATCACCCCCCCGCCTCGCACCCCGGATGCACATGAAACGCTTCTGGAGTTCCCCGACAACCGGCTGTTGATCGACCTTTGCGGAGAATTTGACCGCAATCTGGCCCAGATCGAGCACAAGCTTTCGGTGCATATCCTGCGTCGCGGCAATCAGCTTGCCGTGCTGGGAACGCCCGAAACCCAGGCGCAGGCCGCAGGCATTCTGCATCACCTCTATCAGCGTCTGGAAACCGGCAAGCCGATCGACGCGGGCGAAGTCGATGCCGCCATCCGCATGGCGGATCTGGGCAATGCGGGCATGACGGTGGACGAGCAGCTGGAAATGTTCGCTGCCGGCAAATACGAGATCCGCACCCGCAAGAAACAGGTCGAGCCGCGGACCGAGGCGCAGAAAGCCTATGTGCGCGCGCTGTTCGAAAACGAGCTGGCCTTCGGCATCGGGCCTGCGGGCACCGGCAAGACCTATCTGGCCGTGGCGGTCGGTGTGACCATGCTGATCGGCGGGCATGTCGACAAGATCATCCTCAGCCGCCCGGCCGTCGAGGCGGGCGAACGTCTGGGCTTCCTGCCCGGCGACATGAAGGACAAGGTCGACCCCTATATGCAGCCGCTTTACGACGCGCTGAACGACTTCCTGCCGGCCAAGCAGATGCAAAAGCTGATGGAGGAAAAGCGCATCGAGATCGCGCCGCTGGCCTTCATGCGCGGCCGCACGCTCAGCAATGCCTTCGTGGTGCTGGACGAGGCGCAGAACGCAACGACGATGCAGATGAAGATGTTCCTGACCCGTCTGGGGCAGGGCTCGCGCATGGTCATCACCGGCGATCGCAGCCAGATCGACCTGCCGCGCGGCACCGCCTCGGGTCTGCATGATGCCGAACGGGTGCTCGACGGCGTGCGCGGCGTCGCATTCAACTACTTCAGCGCGGCCGACGTGGTGCGTCACCCCCTTGTGGCGCGCATCATCGAGGCTTATGACCGCGCCGATGTCGGGGATGCTGGTTGATCTTGTAATCGAAGAGCCGCGCTGGGAGGAAATCGACCTTCCGGCGCTGGCCGAACGTGCCGCGGCGGCGGTGCTGGCCGATCAGGGGCTCGACCCTGCGGATTTCGAAATCAGCCTGCTGGGCTGCAACGATGACCGCATCGCGCAGCTGAATGCCGATTTCCGCGGCAAACCGCGCCCGACCAATGTGCTCAGCTGGCCCTCCGAAGAGCGTGCGGCCGAGGAAGACGGCGGTCTGCCCGATCCGCCCGAACCCTTCGCCCCCGGTATGCCCGAAGGTCTGGGCGATATTGCCATCGCCTATGAGACCTGCGTGCGCGAGGCCGGCGAACAAGGCAAGAGCCTGCGCGATCACAGCCTGCATCTTCTGGTGCACGGGGTGCTGCATCTGCTGGGTTTCGATCACATTCGCGACGGCGATGCGGCTTTGATGGAAGAAATTGAGGTGCGTGTTCTTGCACGAATGGGGATTCTTAACCCATATGAGGAATGATGCAGGCCGTAGCCCTGTGTGATTTGGAAAGGAACGATGGGACAAGTCGCTGACGGAGCTTCCTCCGTCTCTGCCCCGGCGTCGGACGCCGACGCGGGCGAGAGTATATCCGAGCCCGCTTCGCGCGGGTTTCTGGGCCGCATCTTCGAAGTTTTCACCGGGTCCGAGGCGGAGCCGGAGGCGCCTGCCGCCTCTGCCGTGCCGGTGCCCGTCGTCTTGCCAGGCATGGGCAATCTGCGGCGTATCCGGGTGGGCGACATCGCGATTCCCAAGGTTGAAATTGTTGCTGTGCCCGTGACCATCTCGCGCGACGAACTGGTCACGGTGTTTCGCGAACAGGGCTATTCGCGCCTGCCGGTGTTCAAGGACACGCTCGATACGCCGCTGGGGCTGATCCACCTCAAGGATCTGGCGATGGAATATGGCTTTGGCGCCTCGCCGGGGCGCTTCTCGCTGCGCAAGATGCTGCGGCCGTTGCTGTATGTGCCGCCCTCGATGCCGATCGGTGTGCTGTTGCAAAAGATGCAGGTGCAGCGCATCCACATGGCGCTGGTGATCGACGAATACGGCGGGGTCGACGGTCTGGTCACGCTTGAAGACCTGATCGAGCAGGTCATCGGCGAGATCGAGGATGAACATGACGAGGCCGAGGACGGGTTCTGGAAAGAGGAAAAGCCCGGTCAGTGGCTGGTGCAGGCCCGCGCGCCGCTGCGCGAGTTCGAGGCCGAGATCGGCATGAGTCTGGCCGAGGCCGAGGAAGAGGGCGAGATCGACTCGATGGGCGGCCTTGTCTTCATGCAGATCGGCCGCGTGCCCGCGCGTGGCGAGGTGATCGTGGCCGAAAACGGCGTCGAATACGAGGTCGTCGATGCCGACCCGCGCCGGATCAAGCGGTTGCGGGTGCGCCTGCCCGGCGTGGCCCCGGCGGAATAGATGCGTATCCCCTCTCTGTTGCGCGCGCCCCGGCGCCCCGGCTGGCGGCTGCTTCTGGCAGCGCTGGGACTGGGTGCGGGCGTCGCGGCAGGGCAGGCGCCGCTGGGCTGGTGGTTCGTGGCCCTGCCGGCTTTGGCGGGGGTTATCTATCTGATTGCCAATTGTAAAACGCCGGCGCAAGCAGGCTGGGTCGCCTTTGCTGCGGGCTTTGGCTATGCGCTGGCGGCGATGTTCTGGATCGTCGAGCCGTTCTTCGTCGAACCCGAGGTGTATGGCTGGATGGCCCCCTTCGCGCTGGTCTTCATGGCGGCGGGGATGGGGGTGTTCTGGGCGCTGGCGGGCTGGATTGGCGCGCGGCTGGGGCGCGGGCCCGGCACGCGCGCGCTGGGTGTGGCGCTGGGATTTGTTGTCTCGGATGCGCTGCGCAGTTATGTCCTGACCGGCTTTCCCTGGGTGTTGCTGGGCCATGTCTGGATCGGCACGCCGGTGGCGCAGGCGGCGGCGGTGATCGGCCCGCTGGGGCTGAGCCTGCTGACCGCGTTGATTGCGGCGATGCCCGCCGCGGCGCGCGGCCTGCGCGGGGTGGCCCTGACCGGCGCTGCGATGGCCGCCCTGGCCGGGGTCTGGCTGGCCGGGCAGGCGCGGCTTGATGCGCCGGACCCGGTGCGCGCCAGCCCCATTCACCTGCGTCTGGTGCAGCCCAACGCGCCGCAGGCGCTGAAATGGCTGCCCGAATACCGGATGGATTTTTTCTTCCGTCACCTCGATCTGACCGCGCAGGACCCGGCCTCGGGCCAGCCCCGGCCCGATCTGATCATCTGGCCGGAAACGGCCGTGCCCTTCCTGCTCGATCGTCCGGGAGATGGCTTGCGGATGGTGGCCGAGGCGGCGGGCGGCGTGCCCGTCGCACTGGGTATCCAGCGGATGGAGGGCGTGCGCTATTTCAACAGTCTTGCGGTGATCGCGCCCGATGCCAGCATTTCGGCGGTCTATGACAAGGTGCATCTGGTGCCGTTTGGCGAGTATATCCCGCTGGGCGATCTGGCCGCGCGCTTCGGGATCGCGGCGTTCGCGGCACAGGCGGGCAATGGCTATTCCGCCGGCAATACTGAAACGGTGCTCGATCTGGGGCCGTTGGGCCATGCGCAGCCCTTGATCTGTTACGAGGCGGTGTTCCCGCAGGATCTGCGCCGGGTGCCTGCGCGGCCCGACTGGCTGATGCAGGTCACCAACGATGCCTGGTTCGGCACGCTGTCGGGGCCGTGGCAGCATTTCGCCCAAGCCCGGCTGCGGGCGATCGAACTAGGCCTGCCGCTGGCGCGGGCTGCCAATACCGGGGTTTCGGCCATGGTCGATGCCAAGGGGCGAGTGACCGCGACGTTGGGGGTCGGGGTGCAGGGCGCGCTTGATACGGATTTGCCCGCGGCGCTGCCCCCCACGATCTATGCACGCTGGGGCGATGCCCCGATCTTGGGTATTATTGTCGCATTAATCCTTTGCCTCTATGGCTTTGGCAGAATCGCCGTTGACCGCCGCGCACGGCGGGTCTAGGCAAGCGCATCGAACCGTCACAACGGCTTCCTGGCGTGACGGGGATTATGAATGGAGCACTTCCCCATGGCACGACAGAATTTCATCTTCACTTCCGAGTCGGTCTCGGAAGGGCACCCCGACAAGGTCTGCGACCGCATTTCCGATGCGATACTCGACGCCTTCCTGACCGAGGAGCCGAACGCCCGCGTCGCCTGCGAAACCTTCGCCACCACCAATCGCGTCGTGGTTGGCGGCGAAGTCGGGCTGAGCGACCCCGACAAGCTCGACCTCTTCATGGAGCGTGTGGACGGGATCGTGCGCGACTGCGTGAAGGACATCGGCTACGAGCAGAAGAAATTCCATTGGGAAACGCTCAAGGTTCACAACTATCTGCACAAGCAATCGGCGCATATCGCGCAGGGCGTCGACAAGGACGGGGCGGGCGATCAGGGCATCATGTTCGGCTACGCCACGGATGAAACCGAGGCGCTGATGCCTGCGCCGATCCAGTATGCCCATGCGATCCTGCGCCGTCTGGCCGAGGTGCGCAAATCCGGCGTCGAGCCCGAGCTGCGCCCGGACGCGAAATCGCAGCTGTCGGTGCGCTATGAAAACGGGGTGCCGGTGGGGGTCAGCTCGATCGTGCTCTCGACCCAGCATGCGCACAAGAAACAGACCAGCGCCGATATCCGCGCCATTGTCGAACCCTATATCCGCGAGGTTCTGCCCGAGGGCTGGATCACCGCCGAAACCGAATGGTGGGTCAACCCGACCGGCACTTTCGTCATCGGCGGCCCCGATGGCGACGCGGGCCTGACCGGGCGCAAGATCATCGTCGACACCTACGGCGGCGCGGCCCCGCACGGCGGCGGCGCGTTTTCGGGCAAGGACCCGACCAAGGTCGACCGCTCGGCCGCCTATGCCGCGCGCTATCTGGCCAAGAACGTGGTGGCCGCCGGTCTGGCGAAACGCTGCGTGATCCAGGTCAGCTATGCGATCGGTGTGGCGAAACCGCTGTCGATCTATGTTGACACCTTCGGCACCGGCACCGTGCCCGATGCGGAAATCGAACGCGTCGTGGCGCAATGCATGGATCTGACGCCGAAAGGCATCCGCACCCATCTGGACCTGTGCCGCCCGATCTATGCCCGCACCGCCGCCTATGGCCATTTCGGCCGCCCGCCCGAGGCCGACGGCGGCTTCAGCTGGGAAAAGACCGACCTGATCGAGGCGCTGAGAAAGGCGCTGTGAGGCAGGCGGGGAAACAACGGATCGGGGGGCTTCGGCCCCCCTTTTTCGTTTGAACGAAGCGAAAATGCCTTGCCCGACGGGTCAAACCTTTGATGAGGCATCTCTTTTGGGTTGACG
The DNA here is from genome assembly GCF_029222945.1 of Paenirhodobacter sp. CAU 1674. Lineage (NCBI taxonomy): Bacteria > Pseudomonadati > Pseudomonadota > Alphaproteobacteria > Rhodobacterales > Paenirhodobacter > Paenirhodobacter sp. CAU 1674. The sequence continues at coordinate 209,526 of NZ_JARHUH010000007.1, forward strand.
AAGAGGGGGCGCTGCCCCCGCCCGTTCCGGGCCCCCCGGGATAGTTTCGCCAAGGTGAAAGGGCTTGTCGGCCCCGTCGCGATCCTGCACCCTCGCGGCGGGAGAGAGGGAGGATGCGATGGGCGACGGGCTGCGCTATGCGCTGGTGATGCTGGCGGCGGGGATCGGGATTCCGGTTCTGGCCGCGTTGAATGCGCAATTGGGCACGCGGATCGGATCGCCCGTTGTGGCGGCGGTGGTGCTGTTTTGCGTGGCGCTGTCCGGGGCGGTCTTGGTGATGGCGCTCAGCCATGGGCCGAGTGCGCTGGCCCATGTGCCCGCCCAGCCGCGGCATCTGTTCATCGGCGGGTTGCTGGTGTGTTTCTATGTGCTGTCGGTGACCTTCGTCGCGCCGAAATTCGGCGTCGGCAATGCGGTGTTCTTCGTGTTGATGGGGCAGATGATCTCGGCCGCGGCGATCGACCAGTTCGGTCTGTTCGGTGCGATGGTCCGACCGATCACCCTGCTGCGCGGGGCGGGGATCGGCTTCATGGGGCTGGGTCTTTTCCTGATCCAGCGCGGCTGATGGGGCAGCGGGGGCTTGCCCCCGCCGCCGCAGGGCGCTAGAGGCGCGGCCATGAGCGATGACATTGATCCCGAAGAAACGGGCGCCGAGGCGCGCCCCGAGTGGCGCAACTTCTATGGCCGCCGCGCCGGCAAGACCATGCGGTCGAGCCAGAAGACCTATCTGTCCGAGGATCTGGACACGCTGCGCCCGCGCGGCATCTCGCCCGAGGAAAACCCGGGCCGCGAGACGGTCGATCCGGCCAGCATCTTTGGAAATGACGCGCCCGTGTGGCTGGAGGTCGGCTTCGGCGGTGGCGAGCATCTGGTGCATATGGCCGCGACCTATCCGGGCATCAACATCATCGGCTGCGAGCCCTATATCAATGGCGTCGCCATGCTGCTGGGCAAAATCCGCGCCGCGGGGGTTGCCAATCTGGCCGTGCATCCCGGCGACGCGCGCGATCTGATGGATGTGCTGCCCGAGGGCTGCATCGCCAAGGCTTTCCTGAACTACCCCGACCCCTGGCCGAAGCGCCGCCACCACCGCCGCCGCTTCGTCACGCAAGAGCATCTGGTGCCGCTGGCGCGGGTGCTGCAGAAGGGCGCCGAGTTCCGCGTGGCCACCGACATTCCCGATTACATGCGCCAGACGCTGGAAGAGGTGCCGCAGGCGGGGTTCGCACTGGTCGCGCATTCGGGCACGCCGTGGGACGACTGGATCTCGACCCGCTATGAACAAAAGGCGCTGCGCGAGGGCCGGGTGCCCGACTACGCCACCTTCCGCAAGATCTGAGCGCGCCTCTGGCGGGGATATTTTCGCTTTCTTGAGGGGCTGGGGCTTTCCCGAGGCCCCCGGCTTGGGCTAACAGGGTCCGACTGTTCAGGGAGGCTCCATATGTCCGGCCACGGCGATCCGATTTTGATGACTGCCCGCAAGGGCGCTGCGCTGAAAGGTGTGGCCGAGGTGCCGGGCGACAAGTCGATCAGCCACCGCGCGCTGATCCTGGGCGCGCTGTCGGTCGGTCGCACCGAGATCACCGGGCTGCTGGAAGGCCAGGACGTTCTGGACACCGCGCGTGCGATGCGGGCCTTCGGCGCCACCGTCACCCGCAACGGCCCGGGCGACTGGACCGTCGAGGGCGTGGGTGTGGGCGGCTTCGCCGAGCCCGAGGATGTGATCGACTGCGGCAATTCGGGCACCGGGGTGCGGCTGATCATGGGCTGCATGGCGACAAGCCCGATCACCGCGACCTTCACCGGCGATGCGAGCCTGCGCAAGCGCCCGATGGGGCGGGTGACCGACCCGATCGCGCTGTTCGGTGCGCGGGCGGTGGGGCGCGCGGGTGGCCGTCTGCCGATGACCATCGTCGGTGCTGCCGATCCGGTGCCGGTCAGCTACACCACGCCGATGCCCTCGGCGCAGGTGAAATCGGCGGTGCTGCTGGCGGGGCTGAACGCGCCCGGGCAGACCGTGGTGACCGAGCGCGAGGCGACGCGCGATCACACCGAACGCATGCTGCGTGGCTTTGGCGCCGAAATCAGTGTTGAAGAGACCGCCGAAGGCCGGGTCATCACACTGCAGGGTCAGCCCGAATTGACCGGGCAGAAGGTCGCCGTGCCGCGTGACCCGTCCTCGGCGGCGTTTCCGGTCTGTGCCGCGCTGATCGTGCCGGGCTCTGATATTCTGGTGCCGGGGGTCAGCCAGAACCCGACGCGCAACGGGCTGTTCACCACGCTGGTCGAAATGGGCGCCGACATCACATTTGAAAACCCGCGCGAAGAGGGCGGCGAGCCGGTGGCCGACCTGCGCGTGCGTTCCAGCGCGCTGCACGGTATCGCGGTGCCGCCCGAACGCGCGGCCTCGATGATCGACGAATACCCGGTGCTTTCGGTTGTTGCGGCCTGCGCCACCGGCACCACGGTGATGCGCGGGGTCAAGGAATTGCGGGTCAAGGAAAGCGACCGGATCGACGCGATGGCGCGCGGGCTAGAGGCCTGCGGCGTGCGCGTCGAGGAAGACGAAGACACGCTGATCGTGCACGGGCTGGGCGCGGGCAATGTGCCCGGCGGCGCCACCTGCGCCACCCATATCGACCACCGCATCGCGATGAGCTTCCTTGTGCTCGGGCTGGCCAGCCAACAGCCGATCTCGGTCGATGACGGCTCGCCCATCGCCACCTCCTTCCCGGCTTTCGAAGGGCTGATGGCAGGGCTGGGTGCGCAGATCACGCGCGGCGCATAAGGCAGGGCTTGCCTCCGGCGGGGATATTTGGGCCAAGGTGAAGGGGCTTTCATCTTGGCAAAAATATCCCCCGCGGAGCGTCCCGGGTCAGAACAGGAGAAACGCCATGAAATTCACGGTCGCCATCGACGGGCCTGCGGCGGCGGGCAAGGGCACGATTTCGCGCGCGGTGGCGGCGCGGTTCGGCTTTGCGCATCTGGACACCGGCGCGCTGTATCGGGCGGTTGGCGTCAAGGCCGGGGGTGAGGGCGGCGATCCGGTGGCGGCGGCGCGCGGGTTGACCCCTGCGGATCTGGCGCGCGAGGATTTGCGCACGCTGGCGGCCGGGCAGGCGGCGTCGAAGGTGGCGGTGATCCCGGAAGTGCGTCAGGCATTGCTGGAGTTCCAGCGCGAGTTTGCGCGGCGTGACGGGGGGGCGGTGCTGGACGGGCGCGACATCGGCACGGTGATCTGTCCCGAGGCCGAGGTGAAGCTGTTCGTCACCGCCAGTGCCGAGGTGCGCGCGCACCGGCGCTGGCTGGAAGTCGGCGGCGACGCGGCGGCGGTGCTGGCCGAGGTGGTCGCACGCGACGCGCGCGACATGAACCGCGCCGAAGCGCCTTTGAAGCCGGCGGCCGACGCAGTGGTGATCGACACCTCGACGATGAGCATCGAGGCGGCCGTAGCTGCGGCCTGCGACGAAATCGCGAAACGGATGCGCTGATCTGGACAGGGCGGGGCCGCAAGCCCATATCGACAGGATGCTGCGCGCCGCTCTGTTCCTGCTTGTCATGCTTGCCGCTCCGGTTGCCGCCGGGACGCGGCCCGAAGGGTTGATGTGGAACCGTTCGGGCCTGCCGCTGACCTTGCCCCTGCAGGTCAAAAGCGATGCGGGGGCCGATCATTATCTGCGTCTTGTCGATCCGGCGGCGGGGCAGGCCGTGCTGGCCGCCTATGTGCGCGGTGGCGAGATCTTCCGGGTGCTGGTGCCGCCGGGGCGTTACGTTCTGGAAATCGCCTCGGGGCGGGACTGGCAAGATGAGGATGCGCTTTTCGGTCCGCAGACCGTGCAGGTCACGCTGGAACCGCCGCTGATTTTCGGCGCGCAGGGTGTGGCGCGCAAATCCGGGGCACTTCTGGATCTGCGCGGCGATCAGGTGACGGTGCGCGGCTTCGGCCTGTGCCAGCGCTTCGTGCTCGACCCCGACAGTCTGGCCGGGTCTTTGGCGCGGGCGCATCCGACCGACCTGCTGCCCCCGCCCGAGCGCGAGCGTTTCGCGGTGCCGCGCTATACGCTGCGGGCGCGGGTCTGCGACTAGGCCGCCACAGAAGGCTTGCCCCACAGGCGATTTGGGCTTATAGCAGCCCCGTCGACAGGGGGCAGGCACAGGTCTGCCCCCTTTGGGCATATCCAACGAAAGACCGGCGGAGCCAACCGCATGGCCAGAAAACCCATGTAAAGGAAACTCAGACGCATGTGCGCTAAAGCAACCATGGAAGAATTCGAAGCCCTCTTGAACGAGAGCCTCGAGATCGACACCCCGAACGAAGGTTCGGTTGTCAAAGGCAAGGTCATCGCCATCGAGGCGGGCCAGGCCATCATCGACGTCGGCTACAAGATGGAAGGCCGCGTTGATCTGAAAGAATTCGCAAACCCGGGCGAGGCCCCCTCGATCGCCGTTGGCGACGAAGTGGAAGTGTATCTCGACCGCGTTGAAAACGCCCGCGGCGAAGCTTCGATCTCGCGCGAGAAAGCGCGTCGCGAAGAAGCCTGGGATCGTCTGGAACAGGCTTATGCCAAGGAAGAGCGCGTCGATGGCGCCATCTTCGGCCGTGTCAAAGGCGGCTTCACCGTCGATCTGGGCGGCGCTGTGGCGTTCCTGCCCGGTTCGCAAGTCGACGTGCGCCCGGTGCGTGACGCCGGCCCGCTGATGGGTCTGAAGCAGCCGTTCCAGATCCTGAAAATGGACCGTCGTCGTGGCAACATCGTTGTGTCGCGTCGCGCCATTCTGGAAGAAAGCCGCGCCGAACAGCGCGCCGAAGTCATCGGCAACCTGACCGAAGGTCAAGTGGTCGACGGCGTGGTCAAGAACATCACCGAATACGGTGCGTTCGTTGATCTGGGCGGCGTTGACGGCCTGCTGCACGTCACCGACATGGCCTGGCGCCGTGTGAACCACCCGTCGGAAATTCTGTCGATCGGCGAAACCGTCAAGGTTCAGGTCGTCAAGATCAACAAGGAAACCCACCGTATCTCGCTCGGCATGAAACAGCTGCAGAACGATCCGTGGGATTCGGTTGAACAGAAATTCCCGCTGGGTTCGGTCCACAAGGGCCGCGTGACCAACATCACCGATTACGGCGCCTTCGTGGAGCTGGAAGCCGGTGTCGAAGGTCTGGTTCACGTTTCGGAAATGTCGTGGACCAAGAAGAACGTGCACCCCGGCAAGATCGTTTCGACCTCGCAAGAGGTTGACGTCATGGTTCTGGAAATCGACACCGCGAAACGTCGCGTGTCGCTTGGCCTGAAACAAACCATGCGCAACCCGTGGGAAGTGTTCGCCGAAACCCACCCGGTCGGCACCGTCATCGAAGGCGAAGTCAAGAACATCACCGAATTCGGTCTGTTCATCGGCCTCGACAACGACATCGACGGCATGGTTCACCTGTCGGACCTGTCGTGGGAACAGCGCGGCGAAGACGCGATCCAGAACTACCGCAAAGGCGACATGGTCAAGGCCGCTGTCACCGAAGTGGACGTGGAGAAAGAGCGTATCTCGCTCTCGATCAAAGCGCTCGACGCCGACACCTTCTCGGATGCGGTTGACGGCGTGAAACGCGGTTCGGTCATCACCGTCGAAGTCACCGCCATCGAAGACGGCGGCATCGAGGTGGATTACAACGGTATGAAATCCTTCATCCGCCGTTCGGACCTGGCCCGTGATCGTGCCGACCAGCGCCCCGAGCGCTTCCAGGTCGGTGACCACGTCGATGTGCGCGTGACCAACGTCGACAGCAAGACCCGCCGTCTGGGCGTCTCGATCAAGGCGCGTGAGATCGCCGAAGAGAAAGAAGCCGTGGAACAGTACGGCTCGTCGGACTCGGGTGCGTCGCTGGGCGACATCCTGGGCGCGGCGCTCAAGGGCAACAACTGATCCATCCGGTCTGACCGGATCTGCGGCCTCGCCCTACCCGGGCGGGGCCGTTTTCATGCCTGCGATTCGCACTCTGGGCCCGCGCGGGGGCGTCATTGGCATGTTTCTGCGCATGCACATCGTGCAAGCGTGCTTCCGGCGTGCTCAGAGCCGCCAAATTGGCCGCCTTTCCAAGCCTTTGCTGTTTGAGCCTCGAAAATTTATCCGTATAGTCGGGCACACAAAGAATGTCCGGGTCTGCCACCCGGAAACCCTTGGGGGGAACTATAAATGATCCGGTCTGAGTTGATCGCCAAGATTTCCGAAGAAAATCCGCATCTGTTCCAGCGCGATGTCGAGAAGATCGTGAACACGATCTTTGAAGAGATCATTGAGGCCATGGCGCGGGGCGATCGGGTCGAGTTGCGCGGTTTCGGCGCGTTTTCGGTCAAGAAACGCGACGCGCGCACCGGGCGCAATCCGCGCACCGGCACCGCCGTCGAGGTGGACGAAAAACATGTGCCCTTCTTCAAGACCGGCAAGCTGCTGCGCGACCGGCTGAACGGGGATGAGGACTGAACCATGATGAAGCTGTTGCGGCTGGCGTTCCTGGGTCTTCTGGCGCTGGTGCTGATTGCCTTGGCGCTGGCCAACCGTGATCTGGTGACGCTGCGCGCGCTGCCGCCCGAGGCCGGCGAGTTCCTGGGCTTCAGCTGGTCGCTGCAACTGCCGCTGTTTCTTGTGATCTTTGCGGGGATCTTGCTGGGCCTGCTGATCGGCTTCGTCTGGGAATGGCTGCGCGAACACAAGATCCGTTCGCATGCGGTCAAGGTCAGTCGCAAGGCCGCGCATCTGGAACGCGAGGTCGACCGGCTGAAAACCAAGGCCGAGGGGCCGAAAGACGATGTTCTGGCGCTGCTGGAGGCGCCGTCGCGCTGAAATGGTGACAATTGCCGTCAACCGTGGCCGCCCCGGTGGGGTGCGGGTCAAGATCTGCGGGCTGAGCACCGCGGAACATGTCGCTGCGGCCTGCGAGGCGGGCGCGGCCTATCTGGGTTTCGTGTTTTTCCCGAAATCGCCGCGCAACGTCGGCATCGTGCAGGGCCGCGATCTGGCGATCGAGGTGCCGGTGGGCGTGGCGAAAGTGGCGCTGGTGGTCAATGCCAGCGATGCCGAGCTGGAGGCGATCTGCGCGCAGGTGCCGCTGGACATGTTGCAGCTGCACGGCCGCGAAACCCCCGAACGCGTGGCCGAGATCCGCGCGCGCTTCGGCCTGCCGGTGATGAAGGCGGTGGGCGTGGCCGAACCGGCCGATCTGGCGGCGATCGCAGCGTATGAGGCGGTGGCCGATCAGATCCTGATCGACGCCAAGGCGCCGAAAGGCGCGGCGCTGCCCGGCGGTAACGGGCTGGCCTTTGACTGGCGCCTGATCGCGGGGCGCGAGTGGCAGAAACCCTGGATGCTGGCGGGCGGTCTGACGCCCGAAAACGTGGCCGAGGCGGTGCGTCTGACCGGCGCGCGGCAGGTCGATGTCAGCTCGGGCGTGGAAAGCGCGCCGGGGGTGAAAGACGCAGGCCTGATCCGCGCGTTCATTCGGGCCGCGCAAGGGGCCTGAGCGACCGGGGCGCCGCGCGCCCCGGACCCCGGAGTATTTCAGACAAGAAGAAGGGCCCTTGTGCTTTACCCGCAAGGCCAATCGCGCTAAGTGCCGAAGGGTGGCAGCGCGAGGTGAGACGATGGCCCTGATTGTTTCTTTAGAAAAAGAAGAACAACGGAGTATTCGTTCTGCCCATCCCACGCGCATTCCATGCAAATACATGGTGGGCTCGTTCGACGGGAAAAAAGTGCTTCAGTTGAACACCTATGGCTCAGCTGGCCGTGAGATTCCGGACAAGCTGAGCCAGACACTGCAGTTCGACGAAACTGCAGCACATCAACTCTTTCGGATGCTCAAATCCGAATTTGGCTTTAAGGAATGATCATGCCCGAAGACCTTCCCAACAGCTATATGACCGGGCCCGATGAAAACGGGCGGTTCGGGATTTTCGGTGGCCGTTTCGTGTCGGAAACGCTGATGCCGCTGATCCTCGAACTCGAGGCGCAGTATGAATTCGCCAAGACCGACCCGAATTTCTGGGCCGAGATGGAGGAGCTGTGGAAGTACTATGTGGGCCGCCCGAGCCCGCTGTATTTCGCGCCGCGCCTGACCGAGCATCTGGGCGGGGCGAAGATCTATCTCAAGCGCGAAGAACTGAACCACACCGGCAGCCACAAGATCAACAACGTGCTGGGCCAGATTCTGCTGGCGCGCCGGATGGGCAAGAAGCGGATCATCGCGGAAACCGGCGCGGGCCAGCATGGCGTGGCGACCGCGACGGTCTGCGCGCGGTTCGGACTGCAATGCGTGGTCTACATGGGCGCGACCGATGTCGAACGGCAGGCGCCGAACGTGTTCCGCATGCGTCTGCTGGGGGCCGAGGTGGTGCCGGTGACCAGCGGCCGCGGCACGCTGAAGGATGCGATGAACGATGCGCTGCGCGACTGGGTGACCAATGTGCGCGACACCTTCTATTGCATCGGCACGGTGGCGGGGCCGCACCCCTATCCGGCGATGGTGCGCGATTTCCAGGCGATCATCGGCAAGGAAACCCGCTGGCAACTGGCCGAGCAGGAGGGCGAGGGCCGTCTGCCCGATTCGGTGATCGCCGCGATCGGCGGCGGGTCGAATGCGATGGGGCTGTTCTATCCGTTCCTCGACGATCCGTCGGTGCGCATCATCGGTGTCGAAGCGGGCGGGCATGGTGTCGACGAACGGATGGAGCATTGCGCGAGCCTGACGGGCGGGCGCCCGGGCGTTCTGCATGGTAACCGCACCTATCTGTTGCAGGATGAAGATGGCCAGATCCTGGAAGGCCATTCGATTTCCGCGGGTCTGGATTATCCGGGGATCGGCCCCGAACATTCCTGGCTGCACGAGACCGGGCGCGCCGAATATGTCTCGGTCACCGATACCGAGGCGCTGGAGGCGTTCCAGTTGCTGTGCAAGCTAGAAGGCATCATCCCCGCGCTGGAACCGAGCCACGCGCTGGCGCATGTGACCAAGCTGGCGCCGACCCTGCCGAAAGATCATATCATGGTGGTCAACCTTTCGGGGCGGGGCGACAAGGACATCTTCACCGTGGCCAAGCATCTGGGCGTGAAGATGGCAGTCTGATCGGTCCGAGCCCAGGTTTTCAGGCCCCGCCGGCGTGTCCGGTGGGGCTTTTTGCTGCCTAAACCCAGGTTTATGCCCGTGGGTCGCAGGGTGTAGAGGCGCGATTTACCCCCTGCGGCCAATAGCGGGACCCGTCGCGGCCCGTCAGTTTGGCCGCAGTTCGCCGCATGGTGCGGCTGCTGTTTGGGAGTAGACACATGAAAACCACCATTGCCATTTTCGCCGCTTCGCTGACGCTGGGGCAGGCTGCTTTCGCCGAAGTTTCGACCCAGTCGATCATCGACGATCTGAGCGGTCAGGGGTTCTCGGCCATTGAAATCGAGACCGCGCCCGCGCAGGTCAAGGTCGAAGCTCGCAATGGCACCACCAAGATCGAAGTGGTCTATGATCGTGAAACCGGTGAGATCCTCAAGCAGGAACAGACCCGGGCGCGCGTGCGGACCGGCGAGGTGCTGGCGCAGGGCGTGGCCATGCGGACCCGTGCGGAAAACTTCCTTGACGACGACGATATGGACGACGACGTGAACGACGACGACATGTCCGATGACGAAGGGGATGACGATCACGGCATGGGCGGTCACGACGACGATCACGAGTCGGATGACAATGACGACGGCGACGACAATGACGACGACAGCGGCGACAACGACAGCGGCGACGATGACGGCGACGACGACTGAGCACGTCTTGCGGCCGGGGGCGATCTGCCCCCGGTCTTCGCGTCCCGGCTTGCGCCTTCGGGGGGAAGCCGGGCATAGTGCGGCCCTTGGCGGGCCCGGAGGGGAATGATGGACAGGCGCGGATTTCTGTGCGCAGGGGCGATGCTGGCCCTGATCGGGGCGGGCGCGGCGCCGGCCTTTGCGGGCGGGGCCGAAGACAGCGTCATGCGCCAGCTCAAGGCGCAGGGCTACAGCCAGATCCAGGTTCAGCGCACCTGGCTGGGGCGGCTGCGGATCACGGCGCAGCGCGGCAAGGTGCAGCGCGAAATCGTGCTTGATCCACGCACCGGGGAACTGCTGCGCGATCTGAGCACCTCGGGGGCGACGCTGTTGCGCAGTCCGTCGGACAGCGGTGCCGACAGGCGCGACAGCGGCAGTTCCGGGGCCGCGAATGATGACAGCGATGACGACGATGACGACGATGATGATGAGGGCGGAGGCAGCGATGACGGCGGAGGGGGCGAAGGCGGCAATGACGATGATTGAGCCGATCCGGTGAGGTCGGGCAAGAGGCGTGGCCTGCTGCTGGTGGCCTTGTTCACGCTGCAGGCGGTCTGTGCGCTGTTCTTCGTGTCCGACATCCTGTTGTCGGTCTTCGGGCTCTATGCGGCGCCGATCAGCTGGCAAAATCGCGAGATTCTGGAAATCGGCGCGGCGCTCGGGCTGATCCTGGGGCTGGGGCTGGGGGCTGCGGCACTGGCCGGGGCGTTGCGCGAAACCGCGCGCACGCGCGCACGTCTGCACCGCGCCGCCAGCGCCTTTGGCGATCTGCTGGAAGCGCGCTTCACCGAATGGGGCCTGACCCCGGCCGAGCGGGATGTGGCCCTGTTTGCGATCAAGGGGCTCAGCACCGCCGAAATCGCGGCGCTGCGTTCGACCTCTGAAGGCACGGTCAAGGCGCAGACCGCCGCGATCTATCGAAAGGCGGGCGTCAGCGGGCGCGGCCCCTTGCTGAGCCTGTTCATCGAGGATCTGATGGACAGCGGGCCATTGGTCAGCCTGCCGGGCACCCCCGAGCCGGTGGCCGACACCGCCTGAGCGGCGCGGGGTCAGTCCCGGGCGCGCTTTTTCTTCTTTTTCTTGCCGTGCTCGACAGGGTGCATCATGGCGGCCAGCTCTTCGGGGCTATGGGCCGCCAGCTGTGCCAGCCAGCCCGAGGTGGCATCAAGCACTTGCGCCAGATCGGCCAGCCGGGCATCGCCACTGGCGGCCTGCAAATCGTGCAGCCGGGCGGCCAGCGGCGCCAGATCTCGGCGCTGACGTTCGGCCAGCAATTGGCGCAGCAGGGCCCAGGGGTCGGCGGGGGCCACATAGAAATCGCGCCGCGATCCGGGGCTGCGCGCAATCTGCACCAGTCCGAGGCCGCGCAATTCCTTCAGCGCCGTCGAGACATTGGAGCGGGAAATCCCCAGTATCCGCACCAAATCCTCGGCCGCGGGGGCCTGCGCGGCGCGCCAGATCGCCGCGAAACACTGCCCGGCGGGGCGCGAAATGCCGAAGCGCGGGGCGATTTCGGCAAAGAGTTGAGGCAGGTCGGGGGCAGGTGTGGCGTGGGTCATGGGCGGTTTCCTGACTTAGCTGGGCGGGCGCGGCGGCGTGGCGGGAAGGTCTTCGGTCCGGGCAATGTGATAGCGGGTGGTCTGGCGCCAGGGCATGCCGGGCGTCAGGGTGATCTGCGGGAAATCGGGGTGGTGCGGGGCATTGGGCCAGAACTGCGGTTCCCGCGCCAGCCCGGCATGGGGGCCGTAGGGCTGACCCATCAGCCCGGGATAGGGCGTGCCCGCCAGCCGCAGATCCCGTAAGGTGGCGCCCAAGGTCAGCACCGGCGCGGTCAATTCGCCTGCGCGCAGCGTCGCCACCTGCACCATGCGCCCGTCGGGCATCGTTCCGAAAGGACGCACGGTCATGTCCGGCCCCCGAAGGCGGCAAGACCTGCGACCAGCGCCGCCTCGCCATCGCCCTGCGTCACCTGCACCCCCTGCGCGCTCAGCGCCTGTGCGCCGAGGGCTGCCCAGCCGGGCGCGGTGGCACAGTCCAGCGCCAGCACCTGCTGGCCCAGCCACCACGGTTTGGCGGCGGCCAGATCGGCGCCCAGGACCGCACCCGCAGCGGCACCTGTCGTGGCCTCGGGCAAGGCACGGTCTTCGGCCACAGGCGCAAGGTGGCGCAACAGGCGTTCGGGGCGCGACAGGCAGTCCGCCAGCGCATCGGCAAAGCCCGGGCCATCGCAACGCGCGGCCGGGGGCAGCAGTGCGGCGCTGGCCGTGCGGGTCACGCTGACGACTTCGCCCGCGCTCAGATGCGCCCACAGGCTGGTGGCGCCGCACAGCCACACCACGCCGTCGAATTGCGGCTGCGCGGCCAGAAGCCCCGCGATCCGCGCGACTTCGGCGGGATGGACGATTTCGGGCGGGGTGGCTTGTTGCAGCGCAGGCAGATCGGGGCTGCCCGCATCGGGCAGCGGCGCGCAGGGCAGGGGGCGTGGCGCGACATCGGGATGCAGGCGGGCGGCCACCACCGGCGCCTGCCAGTCCGCACAAAGCGCAGCATCGCCCTTCGGTGCCGTGCGCCGCTCGATCTGCGTGCCGGACATGTCAAAGGCCCGGGTCTGAAACAGGCCCGGGTCTTCGCTCAGTGCAATCCACGCTATCGCGGCCATTCGATCCCCAGTTTGCCCGGGACCCATGGGCAAGCCCCCGTTTTCCCCAGAAACCATGCGTGGGCGCGCGGTTCAAGGGGCCGGGGTCACTCTGCGCTCAGGCAGGTGCTGATTGCAGTGCCCAGATCGCGCATCAGGGCCTCGTAAAGCCCCGGGCCATAGGCCAGCGACGAGCCCGAGGGATCAAGCGCCGCGCCCAGCCGCACATTGGTGCCCTCGATCAGCAGGGCCATCTGCTTGGGGTCGTGCTGGGCTTCGGGGAAGGCGCAGACCACACCATCGGCCTGCAGATCGGCGCGCAGATCGGCCAGATGGGCCGCGCCCGGTGCGGCGGCATCGCCAAGCGCCACCGCGCCCGCCACATGCAGTGCGTAATGCTCGGCGAAATAGCCATAGGCGGCATGGGCCACCACGAAGGGCTTGTCGTGCACCGGCTGGAGTTGCGCGGAAATCTCGCTATCCATCTGCGCGATGCGGGCACGGGCGGCCTCGGCGTTGGCGGCATAGGTCGCGGCATTCTCGGGGTCGGCCGTAGCCAGTTGATCGCCGATCGCCGTCAGCCAGACCTGCGCGTTGCCGGGGTCGAGCCAGGCGTGCGGGTCAAGCCCTTCGTGACTGTGCGCATGGGCTTCTTCCTCGCCATGCTCTTCCGCGCCATGTTCATCGGCGTGATCTGCATGTTCGTCTTCGGCCTCATGGTCATGCGGGGCGTCGAACGCGCGTTTGTGCGTGCCGGCGGCTTCAAGCAGTTCGATCGCCGTGCCGCCCGCCACGCCCTGCAGGGCCCGGTCAAGCCAGGGGGTCATCTCCGGCCCGATCCAGAACACCAGATCGGCCGATTGCAGCGCCCGCGCCTGCGAGGGGCGCAGTTGGTAGTTGTGCGCATTGGCCCCCTGGTCGAGCAAGACCTCGGGCGCGCCCAGATCGCCCATCACCTGGGCCACCAGCGAACCGACCGCGGGAATATCGGTCACCACCTGCGGCACGGCGGCCATCGCCGGCGCGGTCAGCAGAAAAAACGGCACACTCAGGGTTATCGGACGCATCGGCGGGCTCCTTGGGCTTGTGAATTGGGGGCTGTTTATCTATGTAATATCATAACAGGTCAAGAGAAATGTGATAGAGTAACATGTCTAGCCCAGAGACCGACCCCGACGCGACCCTGGCCTTCGCGCGCCATGACCATGCGCATTGCGCCTGCGATACGCTGGCACGCGCCGAGGCCGAGGCTGCGCGGCGCGGCGCCCGGCTGACCCCGGTGCGCAAGCGCACGCTGGAAATCTTGCTCGAGGCGCATCGGGCGATGGGCGCCTATGAGGTGCTGGACCGGCTGGCGGCCGACGGGTTCGGCAATCAGCCGCCGGTGGCCTATCGGGCGCTGGAATTTCTGGTCGAGAACGGGCTGGCGCATCGCGTGCGGCGTTTGAACGCCTTTGCGGCCTGCATGCACCCGGGCGAGGATCACGCGCCGGTGTTCCTGATCTGCCGGGTGTGCGATGCGGTGGCCGAGGCGCCGGGGGCCGCCGTGCGTGCGGCGTTGGATCAGGCGGCAGCCGATCTGGGGTTTGCGGTCGAACGTGCCAATATCGAAGCGCTGGGCCTGTGCCCCGCCTGTGCCGGAGGCGCAGATGACGCAACCGTCTGAGGCCCTGATTTCGGCCACGAACCTCAGCGTCACCCATGGCGGTGCGCCGGTCTTGTCGGGCGTGGATTTTACCATCGCCCCGGGCGAGATCGTGACCGTGGTCGGGCCCAATGGATCGGGCAAGTCGACGCTGATCCGTGCGCTGATCGGGCTGGAGCCCGCAGCGACCGGGCAGGTCACCCGCCAGCCCGGTCTGGTGATCGGCTATGTCCCGCAAAAGCTGCATCTGGACGCCAGCCTGCCGATGACGGTGCGCCGGTTCCTGTCTTTGCCCAAACGCGTGCGCGACGCCGATGCTGCCGCGGCGCTGGCGCGCACCGGGGTGCCGGGGCTGGAAGGGCGGCAGATCACGCGGCTGTCGGGCGGGCAGTTTCAGCGCGTTCTGCTGGCGCGCGCACTGCTGGCGCGGCCGCAGATCCTGATTCTGGACGAACCGACGCAGGGGCTGGACCAGCCCGGCACGGCGGCGTTCTACAAGCTGATCGAAGAGGTCCGCCACGAGACCGGCGCGGCCGTGCTGATGGTCAGCCACGATCTGCATGTGGTGATGTCGGCCTCGGACCGGGTGATCTGCCTGAACGGGCATGTCTGCTGTGCAGGCACGCCCCGGGTGGTGTCGAACGCGCCGGAATATCGCGCGCTGTTCGGGATGGGCACCGGCGGGGCCTTCGCGCTGTATCAACATGTGCATGACCACGATCACGACCATGACGAAGGCCACGGCCACGATCCGGCACATCCGCATCACGCGCATCCGCAGGCCCACGGCCACGACCATTCCCATACCCACGACTGCGAGCACGACCATGCTGGATGATTTTCTGACCCGTGCGGCGCTGGCGGGCGCCGGGCTGACGCTGGCCACCGGGCCGCTGGGATCGTTCGTGGTCTGGCGGCGGATGGCCTATTTCGGCGATGCCACGGCGCATGCGGCGATTCTGGGGGTCGCGCTGAGCTTCGGCTTCGGCATTTCGGTCTATGCCGGCACGCTGGCGGTGGCCCTTGGCATGGCGCTGACCGTGGCGCAGCTGTCGGGGCGGGGGCATGCGATGGATACGGTGCTGGGTGTTCTGGCACATTCCGCGCTGGCCTTCGGCCTGATCGCGGCGTCGCTGATTTCGGGGCTGCGGGTGGATCTGAGCGCCTGGCTGTTTGGCGATATTCTGGCGGTCAGCCGCGCGGATCTGGGCATCGTCTGGGGCGGTGCGCTGCTGGTGCTGGCGGCGTTGGTCTGGCGCTGGCAGGGGCTCTTGGCCGCGACCGTGAACGAGGAGCTGGCGCAGGCCTCGGGGCTCAATCCGCGGACCGAACGGCTGGTGCTGGTGCTGGCGCTGGCGCTGACGGTGGCGGTGTCGATCAAGATCGTCGGCGCGCTGCTGATCGCCGCGCTTCTGATCGTGCCCGCCGCCACCGCGAGGCAATTTGCGCGCACGCCCGAAACCATGGCACTGGGGGCGACGGCGACGGGGGCGGTTTCGATCGTGCTGGGGCTTTGGGCTTCGATGCGGTTCGACACGCCCGCGGGCCCCTCGATCGTGGCGATGGCGGCGGCGCTGTTCACGGCGTCGCTGATCTTTCCGCGCCGCGCCTGATCGGGGCGCCGGGACGCGCCAATTCACAACCGCGCCACAAGTTCCCGGAATCATAAAAAAATTTGGCCCGGAATCATCCTATGGGCAAAAAACGGCGAAAAAGTCGCAGTTGCGACGCTTTTGCACGGCAATCCCGGCTTTGGGGGTTCCGATCTGTGCTAAACTGCAACAGTCGATAGGGCCCAGAGGTAAATAGCCGCGATTCTCCTTTGCATTTAATCGTGGTTATGCGAATCTCGCTTCGATGCTGCCGGCGTTGGCGGCTGTCTACAGTAATGACGGAGATTACTATGAAAAAAATCGCTACCATCGCTCTGGCCCTGGGCCTGACCGCTTCGACCGCTTTTGCTGGCGGCTACACCGCTCCCGTCGTCGACGCTGAGCCGGTCGTCGTCGAAGGCGCTTCGTCGTCGAACGCTGCTTGGCTGATCCCGGTCCTGCTGATCGCAGGCATCGCGGCTGCCTCGTCGAACTAATTTTAGCTTCGGCTAAAATCAAAAGCCGGAAAGCATCGCTTTCCGGCTTTTTGTATTGGGGCCTGTGGTTCAGCGTGGCCCGAAAGGAAAAAGCGCCCCGTGGGGCGCTTTTGTCATGTGACGGGGCAGGGCAGTGCCTCAGTCGCGCAGGCTTTGCAGAACCAGATAGCCCAATCCCGGCCCGACCCACTGTCGGGATACCAGCACGCGCCCGTCCGTGGCCACCAGATAGCCATTGTCGACCACCGCGCCAGAGCCTTCGCAATGCTCTGCCACCTGCTGACCTGTGTAGGTGATGCCCGCAATGTCCTGCGTCATGCTGGCGCCGGGGGTGACTGTGCAGGTCATCGGCACCGGACGTTCGACCCCGTTGCCATCCAGATAGCGCTGCACCCGCGGCGCGCTGCCCGCCTGGCGCGTGCGGATCAGTCGGGCGACGGCATCCGTGTCGGCTGACATCAGATCACGGCCATAGCCGCGTGTGCCCGCCAGAAGACCGCTGCGCAGCATCACACCGCGCTGATCGGGGGTCTGATAGCTGCGCATCGTGCCGTTCTCGCCAACCATGCCCAGCACGGTGGGCGCGCCCACGGACTCGAAGGTGGCCAGCAGCACGGGCCCCTTGACCGAGGCCAGCGCGGCCTGTGCCAGCTGTGCGGGATCGGGCGCCTGGGCCGATGCCGTACTGGCGCGTTTGCCGGGCAATACCGCGCCCAGCCCGTTCTTGACCAGTGCCGCACCGCCTGCGCCCCGTTCCAGCCCGGCAGAGTCGCGCGAACAGCCCGCAAGTGCCAGCGCGGCGATCAGCAGGGCCGCCGTGCCCCGCACCGAGAGATGGCTCATCGCCAGAATCTCCCCCAATCCTCGTAGATCGCGCCCATGTGGTTGCCGCGCACCGTTTCGTAAAGCCGCCCGTCCACATCGACCCGCGCGCCGCCATCGCCGGTATAGGGCCGGATCGTCGGGTGGAAGGTCGCCAGCGTCGGTTTGCCGAGCGCCCAGCTGAGCGGGATCGTCAGGCGCACGCCCTTGTCGAAAGAGCCGGGCCCGAAATCGGACGAGGACATGTCGGTCAGCGTGGCGAAGGCGCCGACGCTCCAGCCATTGGCCAGCTGGCGATCGACCGAAATCGTCGCGCCCCAGTCTTCGGCCAGATAGCGCCCGACATCCAGCTGCCCGGTCACGCCCGGGCCGAAATCGTAATAGGCCGACAGGTGACCGCCGAGGGTGTCATAATCCTGGAAATCGAAGGCGTCATCGAAGGCGCGCTGCTTGACGTAATCCAGTTCGGCGCCAAGTGCGAGGCGGCTGTCGACGGGTTTCCACAGCACCTCGCCCGAGACACCGCCATACATCCGTTCCAGATAGCCCACCGTAACGCGGCTATAGATCGCCTCG
The DNA here is from genome assembly GCF_029222945.1 of Paenirhodobacter sp. CAU 1674. NCBI lineage: Bacteria > Pseudomonadati > Pseudomonadota > Alphaproteobacteria > Rhodobacterales > Paenirhodobacter > Paenirhodobacter sp. CAU 1674. The sequence goes on from NZ_JARHUH010000007.1 coordinate 227,130, forward strand.
GCCGGGCGGCCATACCAGGCCAGCGTCAGCCGCTCCAGCGTCAGGTCGCTGTTCTTCTGGTATTCGGCCACGTCCGAACGCACATGCTGCACGGGCGAGGTGGAAACGCGCGTCTGATCGTCGAGATTGCCGAACACCTTCTGGCGCAGGGTGCCCGACAGGATCAGCCCGGGCGCCAGATCAAGGCTGCCGTTCAGCGCGATGCCCATGTCGGCATGCAGATCCTGCCCCGGATCGAAGCTCGAAAACTCGACATAGGGCGAGAGGCCGAAGCGATAACGCGGATAGATCCCGGGGGTGGCGGTGAAGGCGCCGTCCAGCGCGGCTTCGCCAATCACCGTGCGCGCCAGGATTTCGCCCGATTGGGTGTTTTCCAGACGCTCCAGATCGCTGCGCTTGAAGCTGACCGAGGCCGTGGGCAGCCCGTTCACCACGGGGGTAATCACGATGGTCTCGACCGAAGGCGGCAGCGCCCGGGTCAGGATGCGCGCGGTATGGCCCAGGGCCTGCGGTGTCGAATTGTAGGTCTCATTGCGCAGGCGCACTTCGGCACTGGTTGCCGAAAGCTGCATCGAATCAAGGATCTGGCCGTCCTTCTTCAGGCTGTCTGCGACAGCTTTCTGAATTGCCGGCGCGGCGGTGGGATCGGCGGTCCAGGCGCCGGACCAGCCATCCGGGTCGGCGCTGGGGGCCGGGCGCGGGCGCACCGGCAGCGGCGCCTTTTCCAGCCCCGACGGCGCGGGCGGCTGATGCGGGTCCAGCACGATGTTGAACTGGAACCCGACCTCGGACCCCGCCAGATAATAGGCCGAAACCGAGGCCATGTTGTTGATCTTGTAATCGGCGCCGAAGTTGACCGAGGTCTTGCGGTCGAAGTCGTTGGCCGCAACTTCGGCGGCATAATCGTCCGAGCTGACCTCGGCCTTCAGAACCAGCTTGTCATTGGCCTGCCAGGCCACGCCGGCAAAGGCTGCCGCGGGGCCACGAAACCAGGTGTCGGCATTCAGCCCGCCCACCGGATCGGCCGCCGGGCGCGTGCCGCCGCCAAAGCTGCCTTCGGTGCCCAGACGGCCCCAGCCGATGCCTGCCGTGGCGCGCAACTGAGGGGTCAGGGTTTTCGTGGCCACCACATATTCGGCGGCATTCACACCGGTGCCGAACATGTCGCGCAGGCCGACGGCCACCGCCGGGCGCCAGCCCTGTTCGTCCAGCACCTGCCAGTGCAGATCGAGGGTCTTTTCTTTCAGCGTGTCGCCGCCGGCGCCCAGCCCGTCCTGATGGGTGAAGCGCAGCGTGCCGGTGACGCGCGGGGTGATCTGGAAGGCGAAATTGCCGCGCAGCGCGCCTGCGGCCTTGCCGACCGAGGTCGCGATCTCGCCGTCCTGCATCGCCTCGGCGGTGGGCATGTCGATCAGGCCGGGGGTGCCGAAGCGGCCGAGGCTCCAGCCCAGCGTCGAGGTGGTCTCGGCCCGGGCGGCAAAGCCCGCAGGCACCAGCCCTGCGATCAGCGCCAGCGTGCTGACCTTACCGATTTTCGTGAACATGCGCGCCATCGGACCCTCCACCTTTGCCCCTCTATAACCCGGCTTTTGCCCACAACGCGAGGGGCAATGCCCCGAATTTTGCGCGCCGTGGCAGGTTCGACGCAGCATTTTGCGGGCGGTCGGGGCTGCGGCAATGCGCCCCGCTGCGAAGGGCGATGAATCTGTTATCAGATAACCTAACATGTATTTTAAATGCAGGAATGGCCATGGCGTCAGATCATCCCTCTCATCGGGGCGGGCACAGGGGCAGGGGGCACGGTGGCGATCCGGCCCGCGCCGACCGCCACCGCCACGACCAGTCGGTGTTTCACACCCTTCTGGCCCGCCATACCGAAATCCGCCGGAAAGTTACGCAAACCGCGCAGGGGATCGACACGCTGACCACCTCGGACAGCCCCGAGATCGTCGCGCTGCTGCACGATCACGCCCACGAAATGCACCGCCGGATGACCGAAGGTTTTGGCCTGCGCCACTGGGACCCGGCCTTTGCCGAGATCTTCGCGCAGAAGGACAAGGTGCGGATGCAGGTTGAAATCCTGCCCGACGGTGTGCGGGTGATCGAGACTTCGGACGATCCGAACGTCGTGCTGCTGATCCAGGCGCATGGGGCGCAGGTGTCGCGTTTCGTCGCGGGTGGCGCCAAGGTGGCGGCGCAAGAAAGTCCGCTGCCAGATGCCTATCGCCGGGTTACCGGCTAAGCGATGCGGCCGGTGCCACGGCCGCTGCCCGGACCGGGGGACGTGCGTCCCCGCGCCCCCGGTCCGGACGAAATTACAGGCAGGCCTCGAACAGCGCGCGGGTGTTTTCCGCCGTCATTTCAATAGGATTGCCCCCGCAAGACGGGTCTTCCAGCGCCATTTCGGTCAGCATCGCCAGATCTTCGCGCTTGACCCCCATCGCGGTCAGATTGGCCGGGATGTTCAGCGTCGCGCGCAGCTCCATCACCGCCGCGCGGAAGCCCTCGAACCCGCCCGCGATGCCCAGATAGGCGGCGGCGCGGTCGATCAGCCCTTCGATCGCGGCGCGGTTGTAATCCAGCACCATCGGCATCACGCAGGCATTCGTCGTGCCATGGTGCGTGCCGTAAACCGCGCCGACCGGATGGCTGAGCGAATGGATCGCGCCCAGGCCCTTCTGGAACGCGACCGCCCCCATCGCGGCGGCCGACATCATATGCGCGCGCGCCTGCAGGTCAGTGGGGTCGGCATAGACCTTGGGCAGGTTTTCGAACACCAGCCGCATTCCTTCCAGCGCGATGCCCTGGCTCATCGGGTGGTAGAACGGGCTGCAATAGGCCTCGAGGCAATGCGCCAGCGCATCCATGCCGGTGCCCGCGGTGATGAAGGCCGGCATGCCGACCGTCAGCGCCGGGTCGCAGATCGTGACCGAGGGCAGCAGTTTCGGGTGGAAGATGATCTTCTTCTTATGCGTCACCGAATTGGTCAGAACGCCCGCGCGCCCGACCTCTGACCCGGTGCCCGCCGTGGTCGGCACCGCGATGATCGGCGCGATCTTGGCTGCATCCGCGCGCGTCCACCAATCGCCGATGTCCTCCAAATCCCAGATGCTCAGGCTGGCGGGTTGATCGGCCATCAGCGCGATCAGCTTGCCCAGATCCAGCGCCGAGCCGCCACCGAAACAGACCACCCCGTCATGCCCGCCCGCCTTGTAAAGGGCGATGCCATCGGCAAGGTTCGCCTCGTTCGGGTTCGGGTCCACCTGCGAAAAGACCGCGCGGCCCAGACCCGCAGCATCAAGGATATCAAGCGCTTGCGCGGTGATCGGCAGGGCGGCCAGCGCCTTGTCGGTGACCAGCAGCGGTTTTGTCATCCCCACCGCGCGGCAGTGGTCGGCCAGTTCCACCACCCGGCCCACGCCGAATTTGATCGCCGTGGGATAGGACCAGTTCATGTTCGGCACGTTCATTTCGTCACCTTTTTCAGATGGTAGGATTTCGGCCGGGTGACCGAATAAAAGCCCAGAACCGACAGCGAGCCGCCCCGCCCGGTGTCCTTGCAGCCGGTCCAGCACAGCGCCGGGTCCAGATAATCGCAGCGGTTCATGAAGACGGTGCCGGTTTCGACCTGCGCGCCCACCGCGGCGGCGCGGGCGGGATCGGCCGTCCATAGCGAACAGGTCAGCCCATAGGGGCTGTCGTTCATCACCGCGATCGCCTCGGCGTCGTCTTTCACCGGCATGATGCCGACAACGGGGCCGAAGCTTTCCTCGCGCATCACCCGCATTTCGTGGTTCACGTTGACCAGGATTTGCGGGGCCAGATAGCCGCCGCCGTCATCTTCGGGGAACAGCGCCGGGTCGATCAGCGCGGTTGCGCCGTCGGCGATGGCCTCGGCGATCTGTTCGCGCACGATATGGGCGAAGCGCTTGTTCGCCATCGGGCCAAGCGTGATGTCGGCGTCGAACGGATTGCCGAGCTTGAGCGCCTTGACCCAGGCCACCGCCTTTTCGACGAAGGCGTCATACAGGCTTTCATGCACATAGATCCGCTCGATCCCGCAGCAGCACTGCCCTGCGTTGAACATCGCGCCGTCCATCAGGCTGTCGACAGCGGCATCCAGATCGGCGTCGTCCATCACATAGCCCGGGTCCTTGCCACCCAGTTCCAGCCCGAGCCCGGTGAAGGTGCCCGCCGCCGCGCGTTCAATCGCCTGACCGCCGGTGACTGAGCCGGTGAAGTTGACGAAGTTGAACGCCCGCGCGCCGATCAGCGCCTCGGTCACGTCATGGCTCAGCACGACATTCTGGAACACATCCTCGGGCACGCCCGCGGCATGGAAGGCCTCGGCCAGGCGTTCGCCCACCAGCAGGGTCTGGCTGGCGTGTTTCAGAACCACCGTATTGCCCGCGATCAACGCGGGCGCGAGGGTGTTGATCGTGGTCAGATAGGGATAGTTCCAGGGCGCGATGATGAACACCACGCCGACCGGCTCGCGCGCGATCTGGCGGGTGAAGCGGTCGCTGTCCTCGACCACCATCGGGGCCAGCGCCTCGGCGGCGATTTCGGCCATGTACTCGGTGCGGTCGTTCACCCCGCCGAATTCACCGCCAAAGCGGGTCGGGCGGCCCATTTGCCAGGCCAGTTCCTCGACCACCTGGTCCTTCATTTCGTTCAGCTTGGCCACGCCCGCCTTGACCAGTGCGATGCGCTCGGCCAGCGGGCGCGCGGCCCAGGCGGGTTGCGCGGCGCGCGCGCGGGCGGCCATCGCCTGTGCCTCGCTCAGGCTCAGCGCGGGCCGCTCGGCATAGATCTGCCCGTCCACGGGCGAGATGCATTGGATCATCTTCGTCATATCGACCTTCCTTCGCGCCGCTCCGGGCGCTTCCCGTCACGCCCGAGGGGCCGGGCGCTGCCATTGCTGCCGGGCCGTCTCAGGCCCGTTCAAAACCGCGCATGCGTTCCCAATCGGTCACCACGCGCAGGTGTTCCTCGACTTCCCAGCGGGCGGCGCGGTAGTAATGCGCGACCACATCGGCCCCGAAGGCGCGTTCCAGAAATTCGCTGTCGCGCATCGCTTCGCCCGCCTCGCCCAGCGATCGGGGCACATGCGGGGCGGTGGCCGCCTGATACAGATCGCCCGAGACCGGATCGCCCGGATCAAGCATCTGCTCGATCCCCTCCAACCCTGCCGCCAGCAGCGCCGCGCAGGCCAGATAGGGGTTCAGATCGGCGCCGCCGATCCGGCATTCGACGCGCACCGATTTCGTGCCCTCGCCGCAGATCCGGTACCCCGCGGTGCGGTTGTCCAGCGACCAGACCGCGCGGGTGGGCGCGAACATGCCTTCGCAGAAGCGTTTGTAGCTGTTGATATAGGGCGCCAGGAAATAGGTGATCTCGCGCGAAAAGGCGAGCTGCCCGGCGAGGAAGTGCCGCATCACCTCGGACATGCCATGGGGCGCTGCGGGGTCGTGGAAGGCATTGGCGCCGTCCTTCCACAGCGACTGGTGGACATGGCTGGAACTGCCCGCCTTGGTATGATCGTATTTCGCCATGAAGGTGACGCTGGCGCCGTGCTGTTGCGCGATTTCCTTGACGCCCTGCTTGATCAGCACATGCATGTCGGCGGTATCAAGCGCGTCGGAATATTTCGCGTTCACCTCTTCCTGCCCGGCCTCGGCCTCGCCCTTGGAACATTCGATCGGGATGCCTGCGGCATAAAGCTGATTGCGGATGTCACGCATGATCGGCTCGTCGCGTGCCGTGCCGAACAGCGCATAATCGACGTTGTAGCGCGCCATCGGCGTGGGCGTGGGATAGCCCGCGTCGAACAGCTCGGGGAAGCTTTCCTCGAACAGGAAGAATTCCAGCTCGGTCGCCATCATCACATCGAACCCCATCGCGCGAGCCCGCGCGATCTGCCGCATCAGCACCGAGCGCGGGGCATGCGGCACGGGTTCGTGCGTGTGATGATCCAGCACATCGCACATCACCAGCGCGGTGCCCGGCACCCAGGGAATGGTGCGCAGCGTGGCCATGTCGGGCTTCATCACATAATCGCCATAGCCGCGTGTCCAGGACGAGGCATCATAGCCGGGAACCGTGACCATCTCCATGTCGGTGGCCAGCAGGTAGTTGCAGCAATGCGTTTCCTCATGGGCCGAGTCGATGAAATGCTGCGCGTGAAAGCGCTTGCCCTGCAACCGGCCCTGCATGTCGCAGATGCAGGCGATCACGGTGTCGATCTCGCCGGCTTTGACGGCGGTCTTCAGGGCGGCAAAACTCAGGTTCGCGGGCATTCGGTCCTCCTCCGGGAAAGGCCCCGCGCGAAGGGCGCGCGGGGCCACTGTCATCAAGGCCAGCCTCAGCCGTAGCGATAGGGCTGCCCGGCTTTCACCATGGTCTCATTGTATTTACGAATGATGTCCACGACCTTGGCTTTCAGCGGGCTTTCGGCCGCAACCTCGTCCCAGAACTTGTGCGCGGCGGCCTCGATCTGGGCGTAATCCTCGTCGGGCAACGAAGTCAGCGTCATGTCCGCGCCCTCGACGCGCAGCTTGGCCTCGCCCGCCCAATACCACCACTGGCGGTGGTAATGCGACTGGTCGAAACAGGTCTTGAGCAGTTGCTGCAGATGCGGCGGCACCTCGTTCCAGCGGTCCATATTGGCGAAGAAATGCCCGATCCACGCGCCCGAAATGTTGTTGGTCAGGAAATAGGGCGCAACCTTGGACCAGCCCGAGGTGTAATCCTCGGTGATGCCCGACCATGCCAGACCGTCCAGCTCGCCCGTCTGCAGCGCGACCTCGACATCTTCCCACGGCAGGGTGACGGGCACCACGCCGAACTGCGCCAGGAACCGCCCGGCGGTCGGGAAGGTGAAAACGCGCTTGCCCTTCAGGTCGGCCAGGCTGTTGACCGGCTCTTTCATGTTGAAATTGCACGGGTCCCACGACCCGGCCGAAATGTGCTGGATGCCGACCTTGGCGTATTCTTCCTTCCAGATCTGATCGAGGCCCCATTCGTTGAACAGCGCCGGCACATCCAGCGAATAGCGCAGCGCAAAGGGAAAATAGCCGCCGAACACCGTGACTTCGGTCGGTGACGCCATGCTGTCATCATCCGATTGCACCGCGTCGATGGTGCCGTTCTGCATCGCGCGGAACAGCTCTGACGTGGGGACCAACTGGTCCGAGGTGTAAAGCTCGATCTCCATCTGGCCGTTGGCGATCGCGTTGAAGGCCTCGATCGCGGGTTTGACGACCTGTTCGGCCAGCGCGGGGCCCGCATAGGTCTGCAAGCGCCACTTGATCGTGCCTTCGGCACGGGCGGGGGCGGCAAGGCCCGCGGCTGCGGCCCCCAATGCGCCGGTGGTCAGAAACTTCCGTCTTGTCGTGGTCATGTCTCTCTCCTTGTTGGGTTGGCGCCCCTTTTTTCGGGGTCGTTCATGTGGGGTGTGCCCCCTTTGGGGTCATTATGAATTCAGCGGCCCAGCACCTCGCGCGGCAGCCACAGCGCCAGTTCGGGGAAGATCATCACCAGAACCAGCGTCAGGATCATCACCAGAACGAAGGGAAACACCGAACGGTAGATCACCGGCAGGGTGAATTCCGGGGGCGCCATCGCCTTCATCAGGAACAGGTTATAGCCGAAGGGCGGCGTCAGATAGGCGATCTGGCAGGTGATCGTATACAGCACACCATACCACACCAGATCGAAGCCCAGCACCTTGGCCAGGCTCACATAGACCGGCGCCACGATCACCAGCATCGCGGTGTCGTCCAGAAAGGTGCCCATCACCAGAAAGCTCAGCTGCATCAGCACCAGCACCTGCCAGGGGCTGAGGCCCAGACTGTCGACAAAGAAATTCTGGATCGCGCGGCCCGCGCCCAAGCCATCGAACACCGCCCCGAAGGACAGCGCAGCGGTGATGATCAGCATGAACATCACGGTGATCGCCATGGTCTGACGGGTGGCGGTTTCGAACACCGCGCGGGTGAAGCGGCCCTTGATCAGCGCCGCCGCCACCGCCGCCAGCGCGCCGATCACCGAGGCCTCGGTCAGGCTGGCCCAGCCGTTCAGGAAAGGCACCATCATCGCGACGAAAATGAACACCGGCAGCAGGCCCGCGCGCAGCAGGCGGAATTTCTCGGCCCGGGTGACAGAGGCCAGCTCGTCGGCGCTCATCGGCGGGGCGAGGGCGGGGTTCAGCCAGGTGCGGATCAGGATATAGGCGATGAACAGCGCCGCCATCAGCATCCCCGGCACCGCGCCCGCCAGCCACAGCTGCGACACCGGCTGGCGCGCGATCAGCGAAAACAGCACCAGCACGACCGAGGGCGGGATCAGGATGCCCAGGCTCGACCCGGCCTGAATCACGCCCGAAATCATCAGCTTGTCATAGCCGCGCCGCATCAGTTCGGGCAGCGCGATGGTGGCGCCGATCGCCATGCCCGCGACCGACAGCCCGTTCATCACGGAAATCATCACCATCAACAGGATCGTGCCGATCGCCAGCCCCCCGGGCACCGGCCCGAACCAGACGTGAAACATCCGATAGAGGTCCTCGGCCAGACGGCTTTCGCTCATCACATAGCCCATGAAAACGAACATCGGCAGCGTCAGCAACGGCGTCCATTTCATCAGCTTCATCACGGCGGAAAAGCCCATGTCGGTGCCGCCCGGTCCCCAAAGCGCCAGCGCGGCCACCACCGCGACAAAGCCGATGGCGCCGAACACCCGCTGCCCGGTCAGCATCATCAGCAGCATCGTCGAGAACATCAGCAAAGCGATGGTGTTGTAATCCATCAGATCTTCTCCCCGCGGATCGTGGCGATGTCGCGGATCAGATGGGCGCTGGCTTGCAGCAGCATCAGGGCAAACGCGAAGGTGATGACCGACTTGATCGGCCAGAGCGGCGGGCGCCAGGCGGTCGGGTTGCGTTCATTCACCGCAAAGGAATAGGCGGTGGCATCGAACGCGCCCCACAGCATCACGCCCAGATAGAACATCAGGCAAAAGACGGTGAACACGTCCCACAGCGCCTGGCCCTTGGTGGTGAAGCGCGCATAGATCAGGTCCATCCGCACATTGGTATCCAGCTGCAGCGAATAGGGCGCGCCCAGCATGAAATAGGCCACCAGCGTGAACTGCGCCATTTCCAGCGTCCACAGCGCGGGCACATGCATGATCTTGGTGACCGAAGACCACAGCAAGATCGCCATCATCACATAAAGCAGATACATCGCGAACCGCCCGACGCGGTAATTCATAGCCTCGACGAAACGGACATAGGCGCGGGTCCAGGCGGGCATCAGGGCGTCTCCTCGATCCGGGGCAGGGCGGCATGCAGCAGCGTTGTCAGCTGCGCGGCCATCGCCTCTTGCGCGGTGGGTGTGGCGATCAGGTCGTTGCGCAGCTCCAGCATCACATGCGGCAGGCCGATCGGCGTCGCGTGGCGCGCCAGCGTATGCGTCACCCCGTCCGCTGCCGAATAGGGCGCGTTGAGTTGCACATTCAGCCCGGTCTGTGCCCGCGCCTCGGCGGCCAGCGCCGTGGCGTAGCGCGGGTCGGTGTCGTGGATCAGCCCCAGCTCCACCGCGCGCGGCACCCCGTGGAACACCGGGGTGAAGCTATGCACAGTCACCAGCACCGGCGCGATCCCCTGTGCCAGCCGCCGCGCGATCTGCGCATCGAGTGCTGCGTGAAACGGCAGATACAGCGCTTCGGTCCGGGCCCGCCGCTCGGCCATGGGCAGGGCGCGGTTGCCCGGGATGTCATGGATTTCCGACCGCTCTGGCATCGCGCCCGACGCATGGGGCGGGCGGTTCAGATCGTAGATCAGCCGCGAGGCGGTCCCCCGCACCAGCACCGCTTGCAGCCGCGTGGCCAGCCCCCGTGCCAACCCCAGGGCGCCGGGGTCCCAGGCGATATGCGCCGCGCGCGCGGCCTCATCCAACCCCAGATCGCCCCACTGCGCCGGGAAGTGGTTCGATGCATGCTCGCACACCAGCACGAACCGGCCGGGCGCCTCGGCGCCCTCGACAGTCACGGCATGATCGGCAGCCTGATCGGTCATCTGTTCCCGTTCGGTCGTGGTGGCGATTCTGATTTTATCTTTCGGTCAGGCTCCTCCGCAGATCCCATTCTGTCAACATTATTTCAAATCCGACAATTCTGTTACAATCTGTTCTTGGGCCGAATCAGGCGCTGGACAGAAGGAGTGCCCGATTTGGCGGCAGCGACGCAGACCATCGAAGACCAGATCCGCGCCGCCATCGACACGATGACCCGCGCCGAACGCCAATTGGCCAGCCATATCCTGCGGCATTACCCGGTCGCGCTGCTGGGGTCGGTCACGCAACTGGCCCGCGCCGCCGAGGTCAGCTCGCCCACCGTGGTGCGGCTGGCCCAGAAGATGGGCTTTGGCGGTTATCCCGGGCTGCAATCGGCGGTGCGCGATGAGTTGGAGGCAAGGCTGATCAGCCCGCTGGCCAAACACGACCGCTGGGCCGCCGCGGCCCCCGAGGCGCATATCCTCAACCGTTTTGCCGATGCGGTGCTGGGCAACCTGCAGGCCACGCTGGCACAGATCGACCATGCCGAATTCGACGCGGTGGCGCGGCTGATGGCCGATCCGGCGCGCAAGATCTTTGCCACCGGCGGACGTATCACGCTGGCGATGGCGGAATATTTCGTCACCCACATGAAGGTGATCCGTCCCGATGTCGAACTGCTGCTGCCGGTGTCAAACGCCTGGCCGCCCGCCCTGATCGAGATGCGCCCGGGGGATGTGCTGCTGGCCTTCGATATCCGCCGCTACGAGAACAACGTGCTGCAACTGGTTGAAATGGCTTCGGAACAAGGCGCCGAGGTGGTGCTGGTCACCGACCCCTGGGTCAGCCCGGCCGCCGCGCATGCCCGCTATCGTTTCTCGGCACAGATCGAGGTGCCGAGCGCGTGGGATTCGACCGTGGCGCTGCAGGTGCTGGCCGAAACCCTGATGGCGGCGGTGCAGTCGCTGACCTGGGAAGACACGGCCGCGCGGATGAAACGGCTCGAAGATCTCTATGCCCGCGCGCGGTTCTTCCGGGGGCGGAAATGAGCCGCGCGCCCCGGGGCGGCCGGGGCAGAGGGGGCGCTGCCCCCCGTCCGTGCCGGACTCCCCCCGGGACATTTCAGCCAGAAAGAATGTCCTTTGCTTTCTTTCTGGTCGAAATATCCCGGGGGTGAATTGGCGCAGCCAAGAGGGGGCAGCGCCCCCTGTTGCGGCGATGTCCTAACGTCACCCTGTTCTGATCTCTGTGCTGGACAGCGCCCCCGCGCCCCCCGATAAATGCCGCGCGACAGGAGAGGAGTGATCCCATGAAACGAATTATTGCCGCGACGGTGCTGACCCTGGGGCTGGGCCTGCCGGCCACCGCGCAGGAGGTGACGCTGCGGCTGCACCAGTTCCTGCCCGAAAACAGCTTCGTGCCCGCGCAGATCCTGACCCCCTGGATCGCGGCGGTCCAAGAGGCCTCGGACGGTCGCATCGCGATCGAGCATTACCCCTCGATGCAGCTGGGCGGCAAGCCCGGCGATCTGGTCGATCAGGCGGTCGACGGGGTGGTCGACATCATCTGGACGCTGCCGGGCTACACCCCGGGCCGGTTCCCGCGCACCGAGGTGTTCGAGCTGCCCTTCATGGTGGCCGATGCCGAGGCCGGGTCGGCCGCGTTCTGGGATCTGGCGCAGGCCGAGATGGTCGACACCGATTTTGCCGATCTTCACCTGCTGGGCACCTGGATGCACGGGCCGGGCGTGATCCATTCGAACAAGGCGATCCACAGTCCGTCCGATATCGCCGGGCTGAAGCTGCGCGGCCCGTCGCGGGTGACGACCAAGGCGCTCGAGGCGCTGGGGGCGACTGCAGTCGGCATGCCGGTGCCTGCGGTGCCCGAGGCGCTGTCGAAAGGCACGATCGACGGGGCGCTTCTGCCGTGGGAGGTGTCGGCCTCGCTCAAGGTGGGGGAACTGGTGCATAACCACACCGAATTCGCCGGACCCTCGATCTATACCGCGACCTTCATTCTGGCGATGAACAAGGATGCCTATGCCGCGCTGCCCGACGATCTGAAAGCGGCGATCGACAGCGTGTCGGGGCGCGATTTTTCAGCCCATGCCGGAAAGGTGCAGCAGGCCGAGGATATCCCTTCGCGCGCCTTTGCCGCGGGTCTGGGCAATGCCATCGTGAGGATCCCCGAGGCGGAGACCGCCGTCTGGGCCGAGGCCACGGCGCCGGTCGTGGCCGATTGGGTCGCCGAGATGGGCGCGCAGGGCATCGACGGTCAGGCGCTGCTCGACGCGGCGCGCGCCGGGATCGCCGCGCAGGCGCAGTAGGTCAGGCGAGGGGGTGGCCATGCAGGCGGTGGTGACCTTTGCCGCGCGCACGCTGGCGCTGGCGGGCGGTCTGGCCCTGCTGGCGCTGGTGGCGATGGTGGGGATCAGCGCCCTGGGCGCGGCCGGGCACAGGCTCGGCCTGGCGACGGCCCCCCTGAAGGCCAGCTACGAATTGATCGAGGCCAGCCTGCCGATGATCGTCTTTGCCTTCCTGCCCTGGGTGCAATTGCAAAACGCCCATGCCCGCGTCGATCTGCTGGCGGATCGGTTTCCGCCTGTGTTGCGCCGGGCGCTGGCGGTGATCTGGGCGCTGTTGGCGGCTGCGCTGCTGGCGGTGATCGCCTGGCGGCTGGGGCTGGGGATGGGCGCCAAGATGCGGTCGGGCACCACCACCTTTCTGCTGGGCTGGCCGCTGTGGTGGTTCTACGCTGCCTGCCTGCCGGGGGCGTGGCTGGCCGCAGCGGTTGCGCTGTGGCAGGCGGGGCAGGCAGCTTTCGCTCGCCGCGAGGGTCTGGCATGAGCGATTTTGCCCTGGGGCTTGCGTCCTTTCCCCTGCTGTTGCTGCTGATCGCGCTGCGGGCGCCGATCGGTCTGGCGATGCTGGCGCTTGGGGCGGGCGGCTTGTGGCTGGTGACGGGCAGCCCGAACATGTGGCTGGCCAAGATGAAGAACGAAGCGTTTTCGACCTTCGCCAATTATGACCTGTCCGTGGTGCCCTTCTTTCTGTTGATGGGGCAGTTCGCCACGCAGGGCGGGATGAGCCGCGCGCTGTTTCGCGCCGCCGACGCGCTGATCGGGCACCGCAAGGGCGGGCTGGCGATGGCGGCAATCGGCGCCTGTGCGGGGTTCGGCGCGATCTGCGGATCGTCGCTGGCCACGGCGGCCACGATGGGGCGTGTGGCCCTGCCCGAGATGCGGGCGGCGGGCTATGCCGGGGGCTTGTCCACGGCGGCGCTGGCGGCGGGGGGGACGCTGGGCATCCTGATCCCGCCCTCGGTGGTGCTGGTGATCTTCGCGATCCAGACCGAGCAGAACATCGCCCGGCTGTTTGCCGCCGCCATCGTGCCGGGGCTGTTGGCGATGCTGGGCTATGTGGCGGTGGTTGCGCTCTATCTGCGGCGACACCCGCAGGCGGCGGGCAGCCGGGCCGCGGCGCCCTGGCGCGCGCGGCTGGCGGCGCTGGCGGGGGTCTGGCCGGTGGTGGCGATCTTTGCCGTCGTGGTGGGCGGCATCTATGGCGGTCTGTTTTCCCCGACCGAGGGCGCGGCGGTCGGCGCGGCGGCCACCGGGATCGCGGCTTTCGCCAGTGGCGGGCTGGGCCTGCGCGGCCTGCGCCATGCGCTGCTGGGCACGGCCGAAACCACGGGCATGATCTTCTTCATCCTGCTGGGGGCGGCGGTCTATAACGGCTTTCTGGGGATGACCCGGGTGCCGCAGGATCTGGCGGCGCTGGTGAGCGATCTGGGGCTGAACCCTTTGGCGGTGCTGGCGCTGATGCTGGTTCTGTATCTGGTGCTGGGCTGTTTCATGGACAGCCTGTCGATGATCCTGCTGACGATCCCGACCTTCTGGCCGATCATCGCGGGCATGGATTTCGGTATGCCGCCCGAGGCGCTTGCGGTCTGGTTCGGCATTCTGGTGCTGATCGTGGTCGAGGTCGGGCTGATCACGCCGCCGGTGGGGATGAACCTGTTCGTCATCAATGCGCTGGACCGGCAGACGCCGCTGTCATCGACCTGGGGCGCGGTGGTGTGGTTCGTGGCCTCCGACCTGATCCGGGTCGTTCTGATTTTTGCGCTGCCGGGACTCGCGACGATCTGGCTGTAACCCTGCGTAATCCGCGTGATTTTCCCGCGCCGCTGTGTCAGCATGGGCGCAAGGAGGACCGCCATGACCGAAATCACCAAGGAATTCAACGGGCAGACCGTTATCTGCACCTTCGAGATGACCCCGGCCACCGCAGCCGAGTTGATGGAGGCGTTGCGCGATGCCTATCAGCATTGCATCCGCCATCAGCCGGGCTTTCTGGGGGCCGGTCTGCACATGAACGATGCGCAGACGCGGATCGCGAATTACTCGAAATGGGAAAAGCGCGGCGATTATCAGGCGATGCTGCGCAGCCCCGAGATGATCAAGCGCAACCGCCACATCGCCACGCTGTGCCGCAGCTTCGAGCCGGTGATGTATGACGTGCAGGCCGATTTCTGAGCGCGTGCCCCGGGCGCACGCCTAGAACGGGTCGGGCAGGGTGGCGCCCGGAAACAGATACCGCGCCGCCTTGCCGATGGCCATGCTCAGTTCCTGCGCGGCCAGTGCGGGCAGTTTGCGGGCAAGCTCGGCGGCCTTTTCGGCGCGATGCTCCTCGCGTTCCTGCGCACTCATGCCAGGGCCTTGCGCTTCCAGAAAACGTTCCACCTCGGCGTTGAAATGCGCCTCATACCTGGCCAGAAATTTGTTTAGCGACCGACCGACCCCGCGCAGGTCATTCCAGTGTCCGGCGATGGTCTCGAACGGATCTCCGGCCTTGCCCTCGGCGTAGAACCGCATCAGCCGATAATAATCCACATGGAAGCCGAACCATTTGATCAGGTCGTCATGGATCGGTCGGCGGGTGGTCAGCCCATCGGGCTGATCGACCGACGGCAGGCCCTGTTCGGCGCGCTCGAAATCCTCCAGCGCATTGAGCAGGGCACAAAGCTGCGCGACATAGGTCGCCAGCGATTGTTCGCCTTCGGGGCGCTGTAGCCGCGCCTCGGCCTTGGCAATGGCGCCGACCAGCACCCACATACGGTCCAGATAGGCGGTGTTGCGCTCGGCCTCGGACTTGCCGGCTGCGCCGGGCTGCGGGCGTGCATAGTCCGCAAGATATTCGTTCCCGTGCGTGACCTCGTGCAGATAGGTCTTCACGTTGCTTTGGGACATGGATTTCACGTCGAAATCGAAATAGAGCGTGCCGCTGTCCCAATCGAAACACCCGTTCGATCCGCCGTCGGGGCGATCGTCGCAAAACGCCTTGCCCGCCTTGCCATCGACGATCGGCCAAGGCGGCGCACAGCTCACATCAATCGGCACGCGCTCGCCAAAGATCAGCGCCTTGGAGATCGGCGTCTTGCCCTTGGAAAACCCGTCCAGAAACTTCTGCACGGCGGCGTGAATCTGGCCATAGGGGGCTGGCATTACGGCGGCGGCACACATGATCCGACCCTTCCTCTTGAAGTTTCAAGGACCTTTATTCTAGCCGCATCGGGCCCTGCTGCCCTTGATCGGGCGCAATTCCCCCCAATTCGCGTGCAATTGCCTGCGACTCAGCCTATTCTGCGACGCAGCATGTGAGGGGGCGAGATGTCAGGCTTGGTGATTACGGTAGCCCAGCAAAAGGGCGGGGCGGGGAAAACGACACTGGCGGTCAACCTTGCGGTTGCGTTCATGCGGCAGGGGCGCTCGGTCGCACTTCTTGATACCGACCCGCAGGGATCGCTCGGGCGCTGGTTTATGACGCGGCGCGAAACGCTGGGCGAGGCGGGGCTGGAATTTTCCACCTCTTCGGCCTGGGGCGTCAGCTATGAATGCGAAAAGCTCAAGAAACTCGTCGATGTGGTGATCATCGACACGCCGCCCAAGGTCGACAGCGATCTGCGCCCCGCGCTGCGCGAGGCCGATGTGATCCTGGTGCCGGTCGCGGCCAGCCATGTCGATCTGTGGGCCACCGAAGGCGTGCTGGATCTGGCACGGCGTGAAGGCAAGCGTCCGAAGGTCGTTCTGAACCGCACCAAATCGGGCACGCGTCTGGGCGATCAGGTCGCCGCCGCCGCCGCCGAGCTGGAGGCCGACCTGCTGGCGGCGACGCTTGCGCATCGCGTGACCTATGCCGAGACGCTGGGGCAGGGGTTGGGCGTGCTGGAAACTGCGCGCAAGGGCCCCGCGCATGCCGAGGTGACCGCCCTGATGGACGAGGTGGCGGCGGGCTGAGCGCACGCCGGGCTTGCGATGGTCCGCCCCTGCGCTATCCTGTTGCCAAAGGGAGGACCATCATGTCGTATTTCATCCGTCGCCTGGCCGTGCCGGGCCTGATTGCTTGCGCCGCCACGCTTGGGGTCGCCACCGCGCAGGCGCAAACCGTCAACATCCGCCCCGATGTGGCCAGCGTCACCGTGCAGACCGACGCAGGGCCGGTCGAGATCGCCCGCATCCAGGACGAGGCCCATGAGCTGAGCGGCGAATGGGCGCGCACCTCGCGGCCCTGCCCGAATTTCTGCATCCAGCCGATGGTGCCCGCCCCGGGCGTCACCCCGATCGGCGAGCTGGAGCTGATGGACTTCCTGCAAGACCCCGAAGTGGTGGTGATCGACGGCCGCGTGCGCCCGGATTTTCTGGGCGGTGCGATCCCGGGCGCGATCAACGTGCCCTATACCGAGGCCGCCGACCGGCTGGGCGAATTGGGCTGCGAACCCGATTTCGAAGGCTTCGACTGTTCCGGCGATGGCGTCAAATCCGCCGCCCTGTATTGCAACGGCCCGTGGTGCGGCCAATCCCCCACCGCCGCCCGCCGGATGATCGAGGCAGGCTTCCCGGCCGAAAAGATCTATTACTACCGCGGAGGCATGCAGGCCTGGCGGATGCTGGGGCTGACGGTGGTCGAGCCGTCGCAGAACTGAGGCCACAGGCCGGAAGGGGGGTTACCGCCCCTTCCGCCGTTTCACGCCACCCCGTTGCCCCGGGCGGCCCGCCGTTGACCGCCCGCGCGCGCTGACCGCCGCTTCTGCGGCCTCTTCCACGGCCGATTGTCGCGCCAGCGGGTCGTCGTGAACGGCCAGTTCCACCGCTTCCAGCCGCTTGACCTCGTCGCGCAGCCGGGCGGCTTCTTCGAATTCCAGGTTTTCGGCGGCCTTGCGCATCGCCGCGCGCAGGCTGTCCAGATGTGCCGCCAGATTGGCGCCGACCATCGGCGCGTCGAGGGTCGCGGTGACGCGGCTCATGTCGGTGTCGCCCTGCCACAGACCTGCCAGCACGTCCTCGACGTTCTTCTTTACGGTCGTCGGCGTTATGCCATGGGCCTCGTTATAGGCGATCTGCTTTTCCCGGCGCCGGTTGGTTTCGCCGATTGCGCGTTCCATGCTGCCGGTGATCCGGTCGGCATACATGATGACCCGGCCGTCGGCGTTGCGTGCGGCGCGCCCGATGGTCTGGATCAGCGAGGTTTCCGAGCGCAGGAACCCTTCCTTGTCGGCATCCAGAATCGCCACCAAACCGCATTCGGGAATATCCAGACCCTCGCGCAGAAGGTTGATGCCGACCAGCACGTCGAACGCCCCGAGCCGCAGATCGCGCAAAATCTCGATACGTTCGATTGTGTCAATATCGGAGTGCATATAGCGCACACGCACCCCCTGTTCATGCAGATATTCTGTAAGATCCTCGGCCATACGCTTAGTCAGCGTGGTGACCAGCGTGCGCATCCCGCGCGCCGCGACCGCGCGGATTTCGTCCAGCACATCGTCGACCTGGGTTTCGACGGGCCGAATTTCGATCACCGGGTCCAACAGGCCGGTGGGGCGGATCACCTGCTCGGCGAAAACGCCGCCGGCCTGTTCCATTTCCCAGGCGGCGGGGGTGG
The DNA here is from genome assembly GCF_029222945.1 of Paenirhodobacter sp. CAU 1674. Taxonomy (NCBI): domain Bacteria; kingdom Pseudomonadati; phylum Pseudomonadota; class Alphaproteobacteria; order Rhodobacterales; genus Paenirhodobacter; species Paenirhodobacter sp. CAU 1674. Next base: position 245,125 of record NZ_JARHUH010000007.1, read on the forward strand.
CCGAAACGAAAATCGACTGGGGCCGCATCGCGTCCCATTCCTCGAATTTCAGCGGGCGGTTGTCCATGCAACTGGGCAGGCGGAAGCCGTGCTCTGCCAGGGTGAACTTGCGCCGGTAGTCGCCCCGATACATGCCGCCGATCTGCGGCACGGTGACGTGGGATTCATCTGCAAAAACAATGGCATTGTCGGGGATGAATTCGAACAGCGTGGGCGGCGGCTCGCCCGGGGCGCGCCCGGTCAGATAGCGTGAATAGTTCTCGATCCCGTTGCACACACCGGTCGCCTCCAGCATTTCAAGGTCGAAATTCGTGCGCTGTTCCAGCCGCTGCGCCTCCAGCAGCTTGCCCTCTTCGGTGAATTTCTTCAGTTGCTGCGCCAGCTCGATGCGGATCTGTTTCGTGGCTTGCTGCAGCGTCGGGCGCGGGGTCACATAGTGGCTGTTCGCATAGATGCGGATCTGTTCGAACGTGTTCGTCTTCGTTCCGGTCAGCGGATCGAATTCTGTAATACCTTCAAGCTCTTCACCAAAGAAGCTAAAGCGCCAGGCGCGGTCTTCCAGGTGCGCGGGCCAGACGTCGATCGTGTCGCCCTTGACGCGGAAGGTGCCGCGCTGGAAGGCGGCATCAAGGCGTTTGTATTGCTGCGCCACCAGATCGGCCAGAAACTTGCGTTGATCGTAGATCCCGCCGACCATCATGTCCTGCGTCATCGCCGAATAGGTCTCGACCGAGCCGATGCCGTAGATGCAGCTGACCGAGGCCACGATGATTACATCGTCGCGCTCCAACAGAGCCCGGGTGGCCGAGTGGCGCATCCGGTCGATCTGTTCGTTGATCTGGCTTTCCTTCTCGATATAGGTGTCCGACCGCGCGACATAGGCCTCGGGTTGATAGTAATCGTAGTAGGAAACGAAATATTCCACCGCGTTATCGGGGAAGAAGCCTTTGAATTCGCCGTATAATTGCGCCGCCAGCGTCTTGTTCGGCGCAAGGATGATCGCCGGTCGCTGCGTCTGTTCGATGACCTTGGCCATGGTGAATGTCTTGCCAGTGCCAGTCGCCCCCAGCAGCACCTGATCGTGTTCGCCCGCCAGAATGCCGCCCGCCAGTTCGGCAATCGCCGTGGGCTGATCGCCCGCGGGGGCGAATTCGGTTTGCATCACAAAGCGCTTGCCGCCTTCCAGCTTGGGGCGGGTCAGCACATCGGGGCGTTCGGTGGGCAGATTGGTAGTGTTGTGGGGCATCCGGTGGCCTTTCGCGTTGCCCTAGATTTGATCTGTTTTCGTTCTCTTTCAAGGGGATGTGGGATGTGTAAACGAGGGGTTAACGTGCCTGTAAAATTTTATGATATAAATCAATGCGATGCGCCTATTTTTGTTGATTTCCCACACATCCGTTCGCATATTGTTCCAGCAAGTAGCGCAGAGGCTACCGGCCGGAGCACCACCCCACCCCTCGCTCCCCATGCCTGGCCGGTAGCCGTTTACGCCTTGCGCGGCCGTTGCGGGCCCTGATTTCACGGGGGGCTCCGGTGCCGGGCGCTGCGGCGGTTTGCCGCCCAAAGGGCTTGCGCTTTCGGCGTGATCGACTAAGAAAAGGCCAAGCATCCGAGGAGGTCAGCCCATGCGCGCGCGTATCTATCAACCGGCCCGCAACGCCATGCAGTCCGGTCAGGCGAAAACCAAGATCTGGTATCTGGATTATGCGCCCAGCGACGCCCGCGAGATCGACCCGCTGATGGGCTGGACCAGCTCCAGCGACACCCAAAGCCAGGTGCGTCTGAAATTCGAGAGCCGCGAGGCCGCCGAAGCCTTCGCCAAGGACAAGGGCCTGGAATACACCGTGACCGAGCCGCACAAGCGCGCCCCCAACGTTCGCGCAGGCGGCTATGGCGAGAACTTCGCCTCGGGTCGCCGGGCGAACTGGACGCATTGATCCGCGGCGCGCGGCTGCGCCTGTTCTGGTCGTTGCGCACAGGGCCGGGGACCGGTCGCGCAGCGGCCTTGCGATCCGATGACACAAAGGCGACCGGATGGTCGCCTCTTTTATTTGAGGCCTGTCCATGACCATCACCCATCTTGTCACCCATTCCGGCGGGTTTCATGCGGACGAGCTGTTGTCATCGGTGATCCTGACGCGGCTTTATCCGCAGGCAGAGCTGGTGCGCAGCCGCGATGCGGCCTGGATCACGCCGGCGGCGGACCGGATCATCTATGACGTGGGCGGGCAGTTCGATGCAGCCCTGCAGATCTTCGATCATCACCAGCGGCCCAACCCGCTGCGTCCGGACGGCCACCCGTTCAGCTCGTTCGGCCTGATCTGGGCGCAGTACGGGCGCGACTATCTGCGCGCGCTGGCGGTGCCCGAACACGATCTGGAGGTGATCCACGCGGCATTCGACCGCCGCTTCGTGCTGCCGGTCGACATGCTCGATACCGGCGCGGTGAGTGCGTCCGAGGCCGGGCCGCTGTTTGCCGGGCTGACCCTGCCGGTGCTGCTTGAAACGCTCAAGCCGGTTTTCGATGATATCGAGGAGGGCGCCGATGATCGCGCTTTCGCGGCGGCCTTGCCGATCGCGGCGGCCCTTGTCGAGGCGCAAATCCGGCGCAAGGCGGCGAAATACCGTGCGACGGCGCTGGTGATGGCGGCGATCGAGGCGGCCGGTGCCGGGCGGGTGCTGGAACTGCCGATGGGCATGCCCTTTCACGCGGCGATCCATGCGGCCGGGGCCGAGCATCTGTTGTTCGTGGTGCATCCGCGCCGTGCCGAGTGGGTGCTGACCACGATCCGGCTGGGCGAGGATACGTTCGACAGCCGCGCCGATCTGCCCGCCGCCTGGGCGGGGCTGACGGATGCTGCACTGGAGGCGGCCTGCGGTGTGAAGGGCGCGAAATTCTGTCACAACGGGCGTTTCATCGCGGTGGCCGACAGCCGCGAGGCGATCTTGCAGATGGCCGAACGTGCCGTGGCCGAGGCCTTGGCGGCCTCGTGACGCGCAGCCCGGTCCGCCCCGATCACGCGCCCGGTGGCGGATCGGCAGCAGGCTGATCGGGGGCGGGATCGCCGATCTTCACCCCCAGATCGTCCAGCACCGCCAGCAGTGCAGGGGTCACGAACAGCGCCAGCAGCGTCGCCGCGCTCAGCCCGAAGGCCAGGCTCGCCACGATCGGTCGCAGGAACTGCGCCTGTGTGCTTTGCTCGAACAGCAGCGGCCCGAGCCCCACGACCGTGGTCAGCGAGGTCAGGAAGATCGCGCGGAACCTGTCGCGCACCGCCTCGCGCCCGGCGCTGAGCATATCGGCCCCCGCCGCGCGGCGCTCGCCGATGAAGGCATCAAGCAGGATCGAGTCGTTCACAACCACCCCGGCCAGCGTCGCAAGGCCCACGAGGCTCGGCAGCGAGATCTGCAACCCGAGCGCCATGTGCCCCCAGACCACACCCACCAGGCTCAGCGGGACGGCGGCCAGCACCGCGACGGGGCGGATGAAGCTGCCCATGTAGAAGGCCAGCAGCAGATAAACGCCGATGCCCCCGGCCAGCATGTTGCGCCCCAGCGAGGCGCCCGTGGTTGCGGTATCCTCTGCCTCGCCCAGCACGACGACCTGCACGCCGGGGCGTTTTTCGGCCAGCCCGGGCAGGTAATCGGCCCGCATCGCCGCCATCAGTTCACGCGCATTCGCCAGCGCGGGGTTGATCGCGCCCTGCACCGAGACCGCGCGCTGCCCGTTGACATGGGTGATCGTGTTGTAGCCGCGGGTTTCGGTGACATCGGCCACCGCCGACAGGGGCACCAGCGCGCCATTGGCCCCGGGCACCTGCAGCGCCAGAATATCGCCCAGCGTGCGCCGGTCGGTGGTGCTCAGCCGGGCCACGACATCGACCTGGCCCCAGGCATCGGCAAAGCTGACCGCCGCATCGCCGCGGAAGGCCGCGCGCAGCTCGTTCCCAAGTGCCTGCGGCGTCACGCCCAGCAGATTGGCCGCACCCGGGCGCATCCGCACCTCGATCTCGGGCTTGCCCGGTTGCAGATCGAAGGTGACATCGCGCACCCCGTCGAAGCCGCGAAAGAACTTGCGCAATTCGCGCGCGGTGGTGGCCAGATCGTCCAGATCGTCGCCCAGCAACCGCAGGTCGATGGGCTTGCCGCCCGCGCCGCGTTCCTTGTCGGTGAACCGCATCGCCGCCATGTCGGGCATCGGTCCGGTCAGCTTCTTCCAGCGGTCGACGATGTCGGTGACTTCGGTCGTGCGCACGCCTGCGGGCAGCAGGGCGGCGCTGACCGTGGCCATGTTCGGCCCGGTGCTGGCGGCGTCGGCATTGCTGGAATAGGTGATCGTATAGCTTTGCACCAGCGGCTGACCGTCCGGCTGATCCGGGCTCCATTCCGCGTTCATTTGCTCCAGCGCCTGCACCACCTTGGCGACGCGCGCTTCGGTGCGGGCCAGCGGCGCGCCCTCGGCCAGCAGCAAACGCGCCTCGACCGTGTCGCTTTCAAGAGTCGGGAAGCTTTGGTATTTCAGGAAGCCCCCGGTGTAAGGGGCGACCGACAGGGCCACGAGGAAAATCGCAAGGCCCAGCGTCAGATAGCGCCAGCGGATCGCCAGCCCGGCGAGCGGCACGATCGCCCGGTCGCGCAGCCGGTCGAACGCGCCATTGACCCTGCGGGCGACCGGGCCGGGGCGCAGATCGCCGTCCAGCGAATGGCGCATATGCGCGGGCAGGATCAGGAACGCTTCGATCAGGCTGACGGTCAGGGTCATCAGCAGAACGATCGGGATGTATTTCAGGATCGCACCGATGGAGCCAGCCATGAAGGCCAGCGGGCCGATGATCATCGCCGTGGTCAGGAACGAGGCCAGCACCCCGGGCCCGACCTGCAACACGCCATTCAGCGCGGCCGCGCGCGCGCTTTCGCCCGCCTGCCTGCGCCGCACGATGTTTTCCGAAATCACGATGGCATCGTCCATCAGCAGCCCGGTTGCCACCAGCAAGGCGACCATCGTCATCATGTTGATCGTGTAGCCCAGCATCTGCATCACGAAGATCGCGCCCAGAAACGACACCGGCAATCCCATCGCCACCCAGAACGACAGCCGCAGCCCGAAGAACAGCCACATCGTGACCAGCACCAGCGCCAGCCCCTGCACCCCGTTCACCCCGATGATCCGCAGCCGGTCGCGGATGTTCGAGGTCGAATCCTGCGAGATCACCAGCCGGATGTCGCCCGGGGCCTCGGCCTGTGCGATCGCCAGTTGCCGGTCGAGCGCGGCCTTGACCTTCAGCGCGTCCTGCGAGGCGGTTTTCGACACCGCCACGATGGCCGCGCGGTGCTGGCCGAAATAGGTTGCCTGCGCCGGGTCGTCGAAGCCCGCGCGGATCGTGGCCACATCGCCCAGCCGCAGTTCGGCGCCGTTGGCACTGTGGGCGATCGGGATCTGCGCCAGATCTTCGGGGCTGCGTTTCTCTCCCAGGAAGCGGATCGCGGCATCGCCCGCCCGGCCTTCAAGGGTTCCCGCGGGGATGTCGATGCTGTCGCGCGCCAGCGCCGTGCCGATGGCGGTCATGTCCAGCCCGAAGCGCTCCAGCGTCGCCTGATCGACCGAGACCGCGATTTCCCGGTCGGAGAAGCCGCTGATCTCGACCTGCGAAATCGCCGGGTCCGCACGCAGCCGATCCGCCAGATGCTGGGCATAAGCGAACAGCACGGCCGGGTCGTCCGGCCCGGTGATCGCCACCGATGCGACCGAGGCCACACGCTCCACAATCTGGGTTACCGGGTCGTCGGCCTTGGCGGGGAAGCTGGTGATCGCATCCACCGCATCCTTCAGATCGTTGTAAAAGCGCGTCATATCCGCGCCCTCGATCATTTCGGCGGTGATCTGGGCGGCGTTTTCGCGCGCCAGACAGGTCAGCTCGGCCAGGTTTTCCACCTTCATCAGCGGCACCTCGGCCACTGTGCAGATGCCCCGCTCGACCTCGGCGGGGGCGGCGCCGGGGTAGGTGACGCGGATCGAGACCTCGGACGGCGGCGTCAGCGGAAATGTGTCGCGCTGCATCCGGGGCAGCGCCAGCAGCCCCAGCCCCGCAATCGCCAGCATCAGGATATTGGCCGCCGTCGGGTGGCGCGAAAACAGGGCGATCATTGCCCGGCCTCTTTGGCCTTGCCCGCGCCAGTGCCGCCGCCCGCGCCGCTGCCCGGTTTTGGCGTGGCGCCCGCCGCCTGATCCGGGGCGCGCCCGAGCGCCGCTGCCGCGATCTCGGCCTTGCGCAGGGTGTCTTCGACCGGCTTCGCCGCCATCCCGGGCACGGCGATGGTCGGATCGGTCACCACCAGCTTGTCACCCGGGGCCAGGCCCTTGCTGACCACCGCGATGTCATCCAGCACAAACCCGGTCTCGACCGCGCGTTTCTCCAGAATACCCTCGGCAGAGACCACCAGGGCGTTGCCGTCGCGCACGGCTTCCAGCGGCACCACCAGCGCCTGCCTCTGCGGCGCCGACAGTTCGATCGCGACAAACATGTTGCGGCGCAGGGGCGGGCGCTGGCCAGCCACGCTTTGCCCCTGCGGGTCGTCGACCCGCACGATCACCGGCGCGCTTTGGGTGGCGGCGTCGATCGCTTCGCCCATCCGCACCACGGTTGCAGGCCAGACCACATCATGATCCGCCGCAGGCAGCCGCACCTTTGCCGTCAGGTTCTGCACGGTGGTCCCGCCGCCCGCCTGACGCAGCAGCGGCCCGATCCGGCCGATGGCGAATTGCGCAGCGATATCCACCGCCTCGGTGCCCTCGGCCGCCAGCAGCGTCTGCCCGCGGCTGACATACTGGCCCAGATCGGCGGACAGCTCGGTGACGCGCAGATCATAGGGCGCGCGGATTTCGGCAAAGCCGATCGCCCGCTCCAGCGAGGTACGTTGCGTGGTCAGCACCTCGCGTTCGGCCGCGTTCAGTTTCAGCGCGCTGTCCAGTTCGGTCACCTTGCTGCGCGCGGTCAGCTGCTGGCGGCGCGTGGCCTCCAGCGCGGCCTGGGTGACGACGCCCTGCGTGGCCAACTGCTCCTGCCGGCTCAGGTCTTCGTTCATCAGGTCCAGATCCGAGCGTGCCAGCGCAAGGCTCGCGCGGAGCGTGTCGTCTTTCAGCTCGGACGCGGCCAATTGCGCATCGACCCCCGCCAGATCCAGCTTCAGGTCGCTGTCGTCGATCCGGAACAGAACGCTGCCCGCCGCGACCAGATCGCCCGGCGCCAGTGGCTGCGCGATGTGGGTCACCTCGCCCTCGACCCGCGCGACCGCACGCCATTCGCGCACCGGCGCGACCGTGCCATAGCCGCTGACGCGCGGCACCAGATCAACGGGCGCCAGCGTGATTACCCGCACCGGCGTCGGCTGGCGCGTGGTCTCGGTGGGGGCGGGCAGTTGCCGCAAGCCGCCCGCAGCCCAGATCGCCGCGACGCCCAGCAACGCCGGCAGCCCAACCATCGCCACCCGCCGGATAAATCTGCCCGCTGTCGTCATCCCAAAGCCCCCTGTCGCTGCGCAGTCGCGCCCACTATGCGAGAGCTTGCCGGAGGATGCGACCGAAATATGGTGTTTCGTGAATGCGTTCGCAGGGCGGAGGGCGTGGCGATCGAGGAGGGTTTTGCCGAAGGGTTCGATTGCGACCTCGGCAAGATCACGACCACGGGACTGAGCGAGGCCGAGGTGGCCGCGCAGATCCTACACGGTGATGTTGGCGGCGATCCTGTTTCGGATCATGCGCGATGTCTGGTTCGGATAGCTGTGCTTATTGCCACGCACCCCTAGGATGGTCATTCATTAGATGGGTCGTTACAGGGCGTCGCATTGATGAAGCGTAAAAATACCCCCCCCCCACTTCAAAAATCGTTCGTCTTATTGCGGTTATTTCCAGTGATGGGCGATCCACGATGCCGGTTTGGTTTTGTGAAGCAAGTCTGATTTGAATCCATCAATTGCTTCCTGAATGCTTGGCCTTCCGTGAAAGCAAATGACCCTTGCGGTTTGAGGTTTTTTCGGGGGCATGAATGCGTTCAACGGCTGCGCTGGACGGCAATGATGTTTGAAGCTTACGACCCAATCTTTTGGAAAGGGCGAAAATAGTCCATATGCTTTGGCACGCCCCGACGTGTAGCTTTGCTCGGACCCGAAAGATTCCTGAACCATTAAAGCAGTTGATGTTGCAATGTCAGAAAAAAGAAATCCGTGATGTTCGGGTTCAAACTTTATCACCGATCCTTCCCCAAAGGTTGGCCTTTTGGAACTGACAGCAAACGGCGGTGGCATGGCAATATGGCCCGGCGCGAAATTTGCCAGATCATCAATCGGGCCAGAAATGATCACATCCAGGTCAAAGGCAAGAACCGCGCCAGTAACCGGAAGAAGCCCGGGCTCGAACATCGCGATTTTTCTATAGGCGCCGTTCTTTTTGGCGGCGCATTTCTGCGCACGAATCAATTCATTCTGGAATGCGAATTCTTTCAGCTCAATGCAGGTGATGTCACTGTCAATCCCCCTAGGGTCATCAGTCACACAAAAAAAGTTAACGTGTCGCGTGGAGTTTCTGAGGACCCCCCGATGCAGGCGGTTAACGTAGTCCGCACCGTAAGCGCTCCCCCATTTGGCACAAACGACATTCAGGCTCTTCGTCATTGCACACGCACCATCCCCACGCTACTGCTCTGGGACTAAACGTGACCTCGCCCATCTGCAATAGGGCTTTTAGGAAAATTGCATATGTCCGACAAAGTATTGTCTCTGATCCGGTGGGCGATTTTGCTGCGGCACCCTAGCCTGTCCTATTGGTACTGGAAAGTTGGTCATTACAAGAGAATTCCGAACCCGGCCAATCCGCAAACGGCAAATGACAAGTTTTTTTGGAGAAAGATATTTGATCGGCGCCCCGAATTCACTGAGATAAGTGATAAGTTGCTTGTGCGCGACTGGCTGAAAAGAAACTCGATCAACATCGAGGGGCCACCAGTTCTTTGGTCAGGAACGGACCCGGCTGATATTCCGGATCATTTATTGTCCGGTGGTGTTGTCGTGAAGACCAATCATGGCAGCAGAACGAATTTATTCTTGCAAGAAGCCCCACCCAACCGTTCGGCGGTCAATCGAAAATTGCGGAAATATCTGCGAAAGCCGCATGGTCGAAAGAAACTCGAGTGGGGCTACTTCGGGGTTTCCAGGAAGTTGTTTGTCGAAAAAATCATTCCGAATATGGGGGCCGAATTTAAGATATTTACATTCGGGAAACGTGTCGAGCGATTGCAGGTTATTTACGACCGCTTCAGCGAGGATGGCATTTTCGCGGACGTGTGGTTGCCCGACGGACAGGGGGGCTGGAGGCTTTTTGAAGGATCCCCGGAAATTACCCGAAACGCCAATCGACCAATGCCGGAAACTACACAACAGGCTCTGGATGTCGCGCGCCAGATTGGGGATCATTTCGATCATATGCGTGTGGATATTCTTACCGACGGGCGCAACCTTTGGTTTAGTGAACTGACGATCTATAATTTGGCGGGCATGATACCGATTGTCGGCCGTGATCCGGCAGAGGGGGTGAACACCTCATGGGATCTTCAAAAGAGCTGGTTCATGCAAACGCCGCAAAGCGGATGGAAGAAGCTCTATGCAGATCGACTGAGGAAAGTGATCGCTTCAGCAGATCAAGCCTAGCGGTTCAGTCTCTGCGTTTCATGGGCTGGGTGGGGGGGGTGTGCGGATCGAATGCCCTCCCCAGCGGCTGATGTCACGGGACTTCGACCGCCAGGTTTCCGAGGCCCAGATCCGCGCGGCGGTCCTCGACCGCTTCTCGGCCCTCGGCATCCCGGTCCTGCTCGTCGCAGGATAAGTGTGTCCGGGGACAGGGGGAACTCCGGCCACCAACTGATTTGCGCACCAAGGCCCCTTGGTGGCGGTTCGGAACGGATTTCATGGCCCGTGCTGCCTGTAATACATTGAAGACAAAGGCGTCAAAAAATCGCCGCTTGGTCCCCGTGTCCGCTGATTTCGCGTGTTTTTTGCAAATTTTGGTAGGCCCGGAGGGACTTGAACCCCCAACCAAGGCGTTATGAGCGCCCTGCTCTGACCATTGAGCTACAGGCCCCCAAGGTCTGCCTCATGGCTTACGCATTCCGCCCCGGCGGGTCAAGAATATGCCCGGTGCCACCGCCATATCCGTTGCCCCGCCGCGCCCTTTGCGCTAAGCCGCGCGCCAACGGGGTCCACTGGTGGAGATGCGGGCAATGAGCACGGGTGCGAACGAGGGCAAGAACGGGCTGACCTATGCCGATGCAGGCGTCGATATCGACGCGGGCAATGCGCTGGTCGAGCGGATCAAACCGGCGGCCAAGCGCACGGCGCGATCCGGCACGATGTCGGGGCTGGGCGGGTTCGGTGCGCTGTTCGACCTGAAGGCCGCGGGCTACACCGACCCGGTTCTGGTGGCCGCGACCGATGGTGTGGGCACCAAGCTGCGCATCGCGATCGACACCGGCAACGTGGACACGATCGGCATCGACCTGGTGGCGATGTGCGTCAACGATCTGGTCTGTCAGGGCGCCGAGCCGCTGTTCTTCCTGGATTATTTTGCGACCGGCAAGCTGGAACTCGATCAGGCGACCCGCATCATCGAAGGCATCGCCGAGGGCTGCGCGCAGTCGGGCTGTGCGCTGATCGGGGGCGAGACGGCGGAAATGCCGGGCATGTACCACAAGGGCGATTTCGACCTTGCCGGTTTCGCGGTGGGCGCGATGGAGCGTGGCGCGGATCTGCCCGCGGGCGTGGTGGCGGGCGATGTGCTGCTGGGGCTCGGCTCCAACGGTGTGCATTCGAACGGCTACAGCTTCGTGCGCAAGGTGGTCGAGCTGTCGGGGCTGGGCTGGGATGCCGATTGCCCCTTCGCCGAGGGCAGCCTTGGCGCGGCCCTGCTGGCGCCGACCCGGCTTTATGTCACGCAGGCGCTGGCGGCGGTGCGCGCGGGTGGCGTGCATGCGCTGGCCCATATCACCGGCGGCGGGCTGACCGAAAACCTGCCGCGCGTGTTGCCCGAAGGTCTGGGTGCCACGATTGATCTGGACAGCTGGAAACTGCCGGGCGTGTTCCGCTGGCTGGCAGAGACCGCGAACATGGCCGAACCCGAGCTGCTGAAAACCTTCAACTGCGGCATCGGCATGATCTGTGTCGTCGCCGCCGACCGCGCCGAGGAACTGGCGGCACTGCTGCGCGATGCCGGTGAAACCGTCACCCGGATCGGCACCGTGACCGAAGGGCAGGGCGTCGCCTACACGGGCCAACTGCTGTGAGCAAACGCGTCGCGATCCTGATCTCGGGGGGCGGCTCTAACATGGTCCGTCTGGTCGAGGCGATGCAGGCCGACGGTTTCGCGACGCCGGTTCTGGTGGCCAGCAACGATCCGGCGGCCAGCGGGCTGAGCAAGGCCGCGCAACTGGGCGTGCCCACCGCCGCCATCGACCACCGCCCCTTTGGGCGCGATCGCGCGGCGTTTGAGGCCGAGTTGCTGAAACCGATCCTTGCGGCGGAACCCGACGTGCTGTGCCTGGCTGGCTTCATGCGGGTGCTGACCCCCGATTTCGTGGGCCGGTTCGCGGGGCGGATGCTCAACATCCACCCCTCGCTGCTGCCGAAATACCCCGGGCTGCACACCCATCAGCGCGCGCTGGATGCGGGCGATGCCGAGGCGGGCTGCACCGTGCACGAGGTCACCCCGGTGCTGGACGATGGCCCGATCCTGGGGCAGGCGCGCGTTGCGATCGCCCCGGGCGATACCGCCGAAACCCTGGCCGCGCGGGTGCTGGTGCAGGAACACCGGCTGTATCCTGCGGTGCTGAAACGCTTCGTCGCTGGCGAGCGCGGGCCGCTTCTTCTTGGCTGAAATACTCCCGCCGGAGGCTCCGCCGGTGCAAGACGACCAGCCTGTGGATATTTCGCGCATCGCGAAAGCCTGCGCACTTTTCTTTCAGGCCCCGCTCGCCTAAAGGGAAGTGATCGGCGGGATGACCCCGCACCACGAGAAAGCGCGCGATGCAGACCATTACTACGACCGAAGCCCTGGCAGAGTTCTGCGCCAAGGCCAAAACCGAACCCTACGTCACCGTCGATACCGAATTCCTGCGGGAACGGACCTATTGGTCGAAGCTCTGTCTGGTGCAGATGGCGCTGCCCAATCACGGCAAAGAGGAAGGCGCGGCCGTTCTGGTCGATCCGCTGGCCGAAGGGATCTCGCTCGAACCGATGTATGACCTGTTCCGCCACTCCGGCACGGTCAAGGTGTTTCACGCCGCGCGGCAGGATCTGGAAATCTTCTTCACCGAAGCGCAGGTCTTTCCGATCCCGCTGTTCGACACCCAGGTTGCGGCCATGGTCTGCGGCTTTGGCGAACAGGTCGGCTATGAAACGCTGGTGAAAAAGATCGCACGGCAATCGCTCGACAAGACCTCGCGCTTCACCGACTGGTCGCGCCGTCCGCTGACCGATGCGCAGCTGAAATATGCCGTGGCCGACGTGACCCATCTGCGGGTGATCTATGAATTCCTCGCGCGCGAGCTGAAGAAATCGGGCCGCGAGCCCTGGGTCGAGGAAGAGGAAGCGATCCTTCTGAACCCGGAAACCTATATCACCCGGCCCGAAGAGGCGTGGATGCGGGTCAAGACGCGCACCACCTCGGGGCGGTTTCTGGCGGTGGTGCGCGAACTGGCGCGGTTCCGCGAAGGTTATGCCCAGAACAAGAACATCCCGCGGTCGCGCATCTTCAAGGATGACGCGCTGCTGGAACTGGCCTCGACCAAGCCCACCAGCTTTGACGAGCTGAACAAATCGCGCCTGCTGCTGCGCGAGGCGCGGCGCGGCGACATCGCCGAGGGGATCATCACCGCCGTGAAGGCCGGGATGGAGGCCAAGCCAGAGGATTTCCCGCGCCTGCCCGAAGAATCCGCGCAGCTGCAGGTGAACACCGCGCTGGCCGATCTGCTGCGCGTGCTGCTGAAAGCGAAATCCGAAGCCGAGGGGGTGGCGGCCAAGCTGATCGCCTCGGCCTCGGATCTGGACCGGATCGCGGCGGGCAAGCGCGACGTGGCGGCGCTGACCGGCTGGCGGCACGAGGTCTTCGGTCGCGATGCGCTGCGTCTGGCGCATGGCGAGATCGCGCTGACCGCAGCGGGCGGGGCGGTGCGCGTGGTCACCGTCTGATCCCGCGCGCAACCCGTTCGACCCTGAAAAAAGAGGCGCCATCGGCGCCTCTTTCGGTATCTGCGGCTCAGAACCCGTTGCGGCCCGGAACCCAGCCGGTGCCCGCCAGCGGCACCTGCGCCATCGCGGCGGCTTCCAGCGTCAGCGCGCACAGATCCTCGGGTTCAAGGTTGTGCAGGTGGCTTTTGCCGCAGGCGCGGGCGATGGTCTGCGCCTCCAGCGTCATCACCGACAGGTAATTGGCCAGCCGCCGCCCCGCCGCCACCGGATCAAGCCGCGCGGCCAGCGCGGGGTCCTGCGTGGTGATCCCGGCCGGGTCGAGCCCTTCGTGCCAGTCGTCATAGGCCCCCGCAGTCGAGCCGAGCGCCTGATACTCGGCCTCCCATCGCGGATCGTTGTCGCCCAAGGCCACCATCGCCGCCGACCCGATCGAGACCGCATCGGCCCCAAGCGCCAGCGCCTTGGCCACATCGGCCCCGTTGCGGATGCCGCCCGACACGATCAGCTGCACCTTGCGATGCATCCCCAGATCCTGCAGCGCCTGCACCGCCGGGCGAATGGCCGACAGGATCGGGATGCCGACATGTTCGATGAACACATCCTGCGACGCGGCGGTGCCGCCCTGCATCCCGTCCAGCACGATCACATCGGCCCCGGTCTTCACCGCCAGCGCCGTGTCGTAATAAGGCCGGCTTGCGCCGATCTTCAGGTAGATCGGCTTTTCCCAGTCGGTGATCTCGCGCAGCTCCAGGATCTTCAGTTCCAGATCGTCGGCGCCGGTCCAGTCCGGGTGGCGGCAGGCCGAGCGCTGGTCAATCCCCTTGGGCAGCGATCGCATCTCGGCCACGCGGTCGGAAATCTTCTGCCCCAGCAGCATCCCGCCGCCGCCCGGCTTCGCGCCCTGACCCACGACGATTTCGATGGCATCGGCCTTTTTCAGATCGCGCAGGTTCATGCCATAGCGCGAGGGCAGGTATTGATAGACCAAGGTCTGCGACTGGCCGCGTTCCTCTGGCGTCATGCCGCCGTCGCCCGTGGTGGTCGAGGTGCCCGCAATCGAGGCGCCGCGGCCAAGTGCCTCTTTCGCCTGCGCCGACAGCGCGCCGAAGGACATGCCCGCGATGGTCACCGGGATCTTCAGCTCGATCGGTTTTTTCGCGAAGCGCGTGCCCAGTGTGACATTGGTCGCGCATTTCTCGCGATAGCCTTCCAGCGGGTAGCGGCTCATCGAGGCGCCCAGAAACAGCAGGTCGTCGAAATGCGGCAGCTTGCGTTTGGTGCCGCCGCCGCGGATGTCATAGATCCCGGTCGCAGCGGCACGGCGGATTTCGGACAGGGTGTAATCGTCGAAGGTCGCCGATTTGCGCGGCAGCGTGTGGAAAGGGGAGGGGGCGGTCATCAGTAAGCTCCGGCGTTGTCGACGTGGAAGGTGTAAAGCTGGCGGGCAGAGCCGTAGCGGGTGAATTCGCCCACATCGACGCGGCCAGCCTCGCCTGCCGCGGTCAGCAGGTCGTAAAGTTCGGCGCGGTGGGTGTCGCGCATCTCTTTGGCGATGCAATCGGCACCAAGGCTTGCGACCGGGCCGCGCACATAAAGCCGCGCTTCATAAAGGCTGTCGCCCAGGCTTTCGCCCGCCTCGCCAAAGACCACCATTCGCCCGGTCTGCGCCATGAAGCCCGACAGGTGGCCGATGTCGCCCTTCACCACGATGTCGACGCCCTTCATCGAGATGCCGCAGCGCGCCGAGGCATTGCCTTCGATCAGCAACAGCCCGCCGCGGCCGGTGGCGCCCGCCGACTGGCTGGCATCGCCCTTCACATGGATCAGGCCCGATTCCATGTTCTCGCCCACGCCCTGACCGGCGTTGCCGTCGATGGTGATGCGCGCCTGCCGGCACATGCCGCCGCAGAAATAGCCCACCGGACCGTCGATCGCGATTTCGACATCGGCATCGACGCCGACCGCGATGGAATGTTCGCCGTTGGGATTGAGGATCTGGAACGGCGCGGCAGCGCCGGTCAGCGGCAGGCGATGCAGCGCGGCGTTCAGATCGCGCACGGTTTGGGTTTCAAGGTCGAAGCGGGTCATCAGGCATGCTCCCAGAAATAGGATTGGGCGGGTTTGGGTTCCCACACCCGGGCGGTCTTGATCCCGGGCAGGCAGGTCAGGCTTTTGTATTCCGAGGCGAAGGCGACATATTGGTCGGTCTCGGCCATCACGGCGGGCTTGCAGGCGATCGGGTCGCGCAGCACGCCAAAGCCATCCTCGGTGCCGATCACGAAGGTGAAGAAGCCGTCCAGATCGCCCAGGCTGTGTTCCAGCGCCTGACCCAGCGTCTTGCCCGCGCGCAATTCGCGGCTGATGTAGCCCGCGGCGACTTCGCTGTCGTTTTGCGTGCGGATGCGGATGCCGTCGGCCAGCAATTCACGCCGCAACGACGCGTGGTTCGAGAGCGAGCCGTTATGCACCAGACACTGATCGGCGCCGGTCGAGAACGGGTGCGCACCGTCGGTCGTCACAGCACTTTCCGTGGCCATCCGGGTATGCGCGATGCCATGGCTGCCCGCCATCGCCGGGATGCCGAATTTGGTGGCCACATCATCGGGATAGCCGACTTCCTTGAATATCTCGAGCCGCGCGCCTTTCGACACAAGCGCGATGTCGGCACGGTTGTCGATCCAGCTTTCGGCGATCTCGGTCTTTTCGCGCGGCACGAACAGCACGGCATGGGTCCAGTGGGGCTCAAACGACACCTCGGCGCCGATGGCCCGGCCCAGATCGGCGGCCAGCGCGGCGAAATCCGTGGCTTCGGTGCCCTGCACGGTGATCTTGATCGTGCCGGGGCGTTCGGCGCCATAGATCGCAAACCCCGCCGAATCCGGCCCGCGTCCGCACAGCGTCGAGGTCATCTGCGCCAGCAGCGCGCCCAGCTGCGGCTCCAGCGCCTTGTCCTTGATGAACAGTCCTGCAATTCCACACATGTTTCGGAAATCCTTTCAGAAGAAGCTCAGATAGCGGTTCAGTTCCCAGTCCGAGACATGGCGGTGATAGCCATCCCATTCGGCCTGCTTGAGCGCGGTGAATTCGTCGATCAGCCCGGCGCCCAGGGTTTCGGCAAACAGCCGGTCCTCGCGCAGGGCCCGCAACGCGGCGGCCAGCGATTGCGGCAGCACGTCGATGCCCATCTCGGCAACTTCGGCCGGGCTCAGTTCATAGAAATTGACGTTATGCGGCGCGCCGGGGTCCAGCTTGCGCTCGATCCCGTCAAGACCGGCGGCGATCAGCGCGGCGCTGGCCAGATAGGGGTTCATCGCGCTGTCGCCGACCCGCAGTTCCAGCCGCCCGCCCGGCACCCGCACCATCGCCGTGCGGTTGTTGTCGCCATAGGTCACGAAGACCGGCGCCCAGTTCGTGCCCGAGGCATCGTTGCCCACCACCAGCCGCTTGTAGCTGTTGACCGTGGGGCACAAGAGCGCCGTCAGCGCGGGCGCATGGGCCAGAACGCCGCCCAGGAAGTGATAGGCCATCTCGCTCAGCTCCAGCCCCGAAGGATCGGAGGTGTCCTCGAACAGGTTGCGCCCGCTGGCATCGGCGATCGAGAAATGGATGTGCATGCCGTTGCCGGTCGCCCGGGCAAAGGGCTTTGGCATGAACGAGCAGATCGCGCCCGCCGCACGGGCGATCTCGCTTGCGGCCATCTTGAAATAGGTGACCTGATCGGCGGTCGTCATCGCGTCGGCATAGCGGAAGTTGATCTCGTACTGGCCGTTCGCGTCCTCGTGGTCGATCTGGTAGACGTCGATGCCCACCGCCTCCAGGCTTTCGACCAGATCGTTCAGCACATCGCGCGCCCGCATCAGCCCGCGATAGTCATAGGCGGCCTTTTCCAGCGTGTCGGTGGCGTCGAACGGTCGGATCGCACCGGTCTCGTCGCGGCGCAGCAGCATGAATTCCGGCTCCAGCCCGGTATTCAGCGTCAGCCCCTTTTCGGCCAGCCGTGCCACCTGCGCCGCCAGAACGTTGCGCGTGTCGAAGACATGTTCTGCGTCATTGACCAGCCCGGTGCCGAACAGCGAGGCATAGCCCGGAATCCACGGCGTCAGCCCCAGCGTGCCCAGATCGGCGCGCATCATGTATTCCGAATGATGCGGCTTCATCCCCGATCCCCAGAAGCCCGCGCCCGCAAAGCCCGCGCCATCCTTGAGGATTGCGTTCAGATGCGGCAGCGGCACCGCCTTGGCCTTGGCCACGCCGTGGATGTCGACGAATTGCGCCAGCACCTGACGCACGCCGTTCTGTTTCAGCCAGGTCTGCGCCGTTTCGGGCGTCAGCCCCTTTGGCGTGGCCAGCGCACCGGGTTCGGGCGTCTCCTTCGTTCCGGCAACAGCCGACATGATTCTCTCCTTGTTGAACTGGTTCTTTGCGCGATCTCGACCGGATCGCATGGCGGACAGGCATAATTCAGGATTGCGTTATATGCAATAAGTTTGTATTAAACGCAAACACACATGGCGCGGCCCGTAGGGGTGTCGCGCCCAAACCCCCGCAGGAGAGACCCGTGATCGCCGATTCCGTCGCCCCCGTTTCCCTTCCGACCCTGGCCGATCTGGCCCAGGGCCGGGTCCGCTCCGGTCTGACGATGGCGCCTTGGTGGTGGGAGCCGCTGGACGACGCGCCGCCCGCCGCGCTGCCGGGCGCGCCGGTCGATGTGGCGATCGTCGGATCGGGGTTCACCGGGCTTGTCGCGGCGCTGACGCTGCTGCGGGCGGGCCGTTCGGTCACGGTGCTCGAGGCCGGACGCCCGGGCTTCGGCGCCTCGACCCGCAATGGCGGGCAGATCGGTTCGGGCAACCAGAAATTCCGCGTGAAAACCCTGATCGCGATGATGGGGCAGACCAAGGCCGAGGCGCTGCTGCGCGAAGGTGTGGCGATGCTCGACCATATCGAGGCGCTGATCCGCGATGAAGGCATCGCCTGTCATTTCACCCGCTGCGGGCGGTTTCGGGGCGCGATGCGGCCTGCGCATTACGAGGCGATGGCCCGCGACATGGAGGATCTGCGCCGCCATGCCGGGGTGGCGTCGTTCATGGTGCCGCGCGCCGCGCAGCACGCCGAAATCGCCTCGGATCTGTTTCACGGCGGCTCGGTCCTGCCCGATGACGCCAGCCTGCATCCGGGGCTTTATCACGCGGGTCTGCTGGACCGGGTGCAGGCGGCAGGCGGCATCGTTGCGGGCCAGGCCGAGGTCGTGGCCCTGCGTCCCGAGGCGCGGGGCTTCACCCTCGTCACCCCGCGGGGCCGCGTGCAGGCCCGCGATGTGATCGTCGCCACCAATGGCTACACCCAGCATTTCGACAGCTACACCCGCCGCCGGATCGTGCCGGTCGGATCGGCGCTGATCGCCACCGGCGCGCTGCCACCCGCGCGGATCGCGGCGCTGATGCCCGGCGGGCGGATGTATGGCAACAGCGCGCGGGTGTTTTCCTATTTCCGCGCCGCCCCCGATGCGCCCCGCCTGATCTGGGGCGGGCGGATCGGCCATAACGCGGCGCAGACCGATCCGCGCGCCTATGCCCATCTGGCGCGCGACCTGCTGGCGACCTTTCCGCAGATGGCCGACGCCCCGGTCAGTCACGCCTGGTCAGGGCGCATCGGCTACACCTTCGACGAATTCCCGCATCTGGGCCGCACCCCGGCGGGCGTGCATTACGCGATGGGCTATTGCGGCACCGGCGTATCCCGCGCGACCTGGTTCGGGCGCAAGATCGCGCAGCAACTGATGGGCGTGGCCGAGGGCGCCTCGGAATTCAGCGACCTGCGCTTCCCCAGCCATCCCTTCGCCGCACTGGCCCCCGCGGCCGTCCCCTTTGTCGAGCAGTGGTATCGCCTGCGCGACCGTTTCGCTTTCTGATCCTTCCCCCAAACAGGAGAGTCCCATGACCGACCAATCCCCCCGCCAACTGATTTCTTCGGGCGGTGCCTTCGAAACCGTCTATGGCTATTCCCGCGCCGTGGCCCAGGGGGGCTGGGTGCATGTGTCGGGCACCTGCGCCCCCGCCGGGCACGAGAAAAGCGATTGCTACACCCAGGCCAAGGCCGCGCTCGACATCATCGGGCGCGCGCTGGAGGGCGCAGGGGCCAGCTTTGCCGATACCGTGCGCACGACCGTTTTCCTGCGCGACATCAACGATGCCGAAGAGGTCGCGCGTGCCCATGCCGAGGTGTTCGGCACCGTGCGCCCGGCGTCGACTCTGGTGCAGGTGGTCTCGATGATGCGGCCCTGGCAGAAGGTCGAGATCGAACTGACCGCGCAGCGCGGCGGCTATTCGGCGTAGATGATCGTCGAGATGAACTTCACCTTCTCGCTGCGCAATTCGGCCGGGCCATGCTCGACCTCGCCCGAGAAGGTGAGCGCATCGCCCGGCGTCAGGGTGAATCGCTTCTCGCCGAACTGATAATCCATCTCGCCTTCCAGCATATAGATGAACTCGGTTCCGGGGTGCTGGAACCGGGGGTAGCTTTCGCTTTCCTTGTCCATCTCGATCAGGAACGGCTCGAACAGTTTCTGCGGCCCGCGGTGATAGGACAGCAGCCGGTAGGTATGGCCGTGCTTGGTGCCGGTGCGCACCACCTCCAGCTGATCCTCGGCCTTGATCAGCTGCGCCTCGCCCTTCCGGTTCTCGACCTCGCTCAGCAGCATCGAGATCGACACCCCAAGCGCCGTGCAGATCCGCTCCAGCACATCAAGGCTGGCACTGGCCTGACCGTTCTCGATCCGGCTGAGCATCGCCGCCGACATGTCCGACCCCGAGGCCAGATCCGCCAGTGTCAGCATCAGCGCCAGACGCTTGCGCCGGATCGCGGCCCCGATGCGCTGGTCGATCGGCAGATGCGCCTGTTCCGTGCGGCGCTCGGGCGAGGGGTCTGCGGCGGGCGAACGGGGCTTGGCGGCTTTGGGCATCTGAAATTTCCTGTCACGATACTACGCCCGATTGTGACGCCGCAGCGCGCAAAAGGGAACAGCGCGCAGACAGCACCCCGCAGGAAAACGCCCCCCGGCGTGCCGGGGGGCTTGGCCTCACTGTCCGTTTTTGGCCGTGTCATAAGCGTGTTTTTCGTGTTTCCATCCGAGGATGACGGCGATCAGGACGCAGAGGTAGCACAGGGCGATCCAGAACAGTTCGGCGCTGCCGAAGCCTGCGTAGATCGCGCCGGAGATGCCCTCCCACGAGGTGGCGTCAAAAGGTGCTTCCATTGGGTTTTCCTCTCGGGATCGGGGGCTTATTCAGCCGGGGTGACGGTGGGGTGCAGCGCTTCGGGATAGGCCGAGGCGGGCACCCGCAGCTGGCCGATCGCGGCCAAAAGCCACGAGATCGCATAGCCCGGCACGAAGCCCAGGGCCGCCATCACCAGCCCCCCCACCAGCTGCCCGGTGAACGAGGTCTCGATCAC